>JADFRO010000018.1 GCA_022561255.1 Planctomycetota bacterium
ATGTTGTGGCACTCGTGGAGCAAGTCGGCAAACTCGTCCTCCTTGAAGGCTTTGAGCTTGGCGATGAGGACTTCGATCTCCTTGTTGCTCGCGTCTGCATGGGGGATGTTCTCGATTTCCTCAAGCGTCTTGGGCATACGGGTGTGTATGACCCGCCAAAACTTGCTTTCCCGTGTGTTGTGTGTGACAAGGAAACGAGCACCAGCGAGTCGGGCATAATTGTCGCCTTGCCCGTAGTCCTTCGGCGTGATCGTCACATTGTCGGACTTGCACTCGACGATGATGAGCGGCGACTTTTGGTCGGCCTTGTCCTGCGCCGTGCGCTAGATCACGAAGTCGGCGCGAGCCTTTCCTGATCCGCGACCCGTGATCTCAAGCTCCTCGTCCATCTGGTCGAGGGCGAAACCGTACTCCTCGACGAGTACGGGTAGGTATTGCTGTCGGACTCGCTCCTCCGGCGTCTCTTCCAGCCACTTCGCCCGGAGATGGCTCCAAATCTTGCCGTCCTGGCGCTTGACCTTGATGCCGTTCGCCGTCGACGTATCGCTCGTTCGTGATTTTCGCTTCGCCATGCCTGCCCTTTCAGTGTTCGTTGGCGACCAAGGTACTGGACAAACGGCATGTTTCAGGGTTTCCTGTCTCCGGCAGCGCAGCGCTGCTGGAAAACCGCCATAAGTATTGCTCTCATGGCGGTTTGCGCGATTGGGCAGAGGCGGACTTGAACCGCCGACACACGGATTTTCAGTCCGTTGCTCTACCAACTGAGCTACCTGCCCGGTGGAACCCGATGCACGACGCCGCGAGCCGGCCGACCTGGACAACCTGACCGACCACCACGCGACACCGACGACCGAGCGGAGAGGATATCCGCGCATGAGTAGAGGGTCAAGGCCGTCGGCGCTCCCGCGCGTAGCTCTTGGACTGATGTTAAGTGAGTACGACAGTGTCACGCGGCTTGAGCTTGGGCACTCGGTCAATGTTTTCCGCGACGTCGGCCGCCTCGAGCGCAAATGATGGTGCCATCGCGATGGTGAGGTCGGGTTGCCCGTCGGGTTTCCGAGGTACGGACACGCCCGCGGCCTCCAGCCATCGACACGCGCGCGAAGTCTGGTCCCGCTTGGCTGTCTCGAGCGAATCGACGCCGGTTGCGTTCTTTACCGGCGAAAACTCCTCAGCCCGGTCGACCTCCAGCAGCAGCGGGTTACGCGCCAGTCCGATGGCGTCAAACACGAACATCTCGAGCTTCACGGCGTTGGGACTTTTCGGCTCAACCCGCTCGCCCGAAGCGTCGACGAACGCGACTTTCTTCTCCGCGCGTCGAAAGGGCAGTTGAAGCGATTGGCCGACCAGGCGATCGACGAAGGCCACGTCGAGTAGATGGATGGCGATGTTGCCCGCGTCGAACTTGCGTGAGCCGTCAGCATGGGTCGCATGAGCATACACGTCGGGAAAATCCGAGTACTCAATGACCACAACACGTCCGTCCTGAACACACACGTTGCCCACGCGTTCGAGATCATCCGCCTTACGCGTTACTTTTGTGGACATCTCCGATCCCGTGTCCGCATGCAATCCCAAAAAGAGGGGGTCAAACGGTTTTGCGAGCGGGTTGTCGACCTGAAAGTATGAGATGATCTCGATCCCGCGTTTGCACATGTCGGCGAGCGCTCTATTTTTCGCCAGAGCCTTGAGCGAGCCGCCGTGGCCATCGGGTGCCATGGCGATCCGGTGCTTATCCGACAGCAAGAGCTTTCCGTCGAAGTCGAGCGCAGGGAGCATCCCTTGCGGAAACAGGACTACGTCCTCAGGCGGAAGGCCGAAGTAACCATTTCGCGCGAAGCAGGCGACGGTTGCGTCGTGGTTGGCGGGGCTCGTCATGACGTACCACGGAATCGCACAGCCGTAACGCCTCCGAGCGGCGAGAACGGTTTCACCGAAAATTTGAAACAGAGTGCGGCCCCCGGCTGGCGTTACTTCGACCTCACCCTTGGGGCCGTCGACCCCAAGACGGGTGCCCTGCCCCCCCGCTACGGTGAACGCAGCCACCCGTCCTTCTGTGAGCAGTTGACGCCCGAGCTTACGGGCGTCGTCGTACTTTTTCGTGAACTTTGCCTGCGGCTCAGCGGGATGTACCTCAGCCGGTCGAAGGTCTTGCGGGATGTTCCGTGTCGGCGTAGCGAGGACGTGGGTGTGGATCAGTGATCCCAGGATGTCCCAGGGGATCGACTCTACGTCTGTGAGCAGCGAGTCCCGGTCGTTTGGCGCGAGCCCTTCCCACCATCGCAGCACGTGCTCCTGACCCCGCTGGGCCAGGGTGGCCTTTGCGCTCTGGTATCGATGGTCGAGCTCGGTCGTTGCGGGCACGCAGGGGCTCCTGTGAGGGTAGTACGCCGGACCTGGAGCCGTCCGGGCGGGCAAGATTTTCCCACTCCATACCAGTATCGTGCAGCGAGCGTACGATAATACGCGTAGCGTCCGCCCACAATATCGGCCCGCGACCGGCGAATACCGGGCGTGTTTTTTTGCAACCTTATGCACCATAGAATATTATGGCGCCATGGAAAGGTGAGTCCGGTGGGCGCGATCGTGTGTATAAGATGCGCGGGCGGTGCGTGCCTAGGATGAGAATAGGGTGCGACGGTCGCCCGGGGTGGCCGAAATAATCCTAGAGAGAAGATATGGCGTCTGCGAGCGTTGGCGAGGTTTTACAAAAGCGGCGGGTGATCACAGCCGCCCAGCATAAGCAGGCCAAGGCCGCCCGCAAATCCTCCGAGCGTATCGAGCAGTGTCTCGCCCGTTTGGGAATCATCAACGAACGGGACTACCTGGAAATCTATAGCGAGCAGCTCTCCATTCCGGTCGTGGACCTCTCCGAAATCACGATCGACGCGGAGCTTCTCAAAGCCACGCCGTCCAAAGTGGTCCATCGCGACCGCGTCATTCCGATCGATCAACACAACGGTACGATTCGAGTCGCGACGAACAACCCGTTCAATGTCTACGCGTTCGACGAGCTTCGCATGTTGATGGGCGCGAAGATCGAAACTGTTCTCGCAACCGGCGAGGAAATCTCACGGGTCATCAAGCAGTATTACGGTGTCGGCGGTCACACCATCGAGGCGATGCTCAGCGACTCGGCCGTTGAGGTTGTTAGGGAAGTCGATCCGGACAACGCCGATCTGATCGAGCAGGCGCAAGAAGCGACCGTAGTCAAACTTGTGAACGAAATCCTTCTGGAGGCGATTCGGGATCGCGCGAGCGACGTTCACATCGAACCCGGCGAGAACGATCTTAGGATCCGTTACCGGATCGACGGCGTACTGCACACGACCAACGTTCCGCCGGAGATTCGCCGGTTTCATGCGGCGATCGTAAGTCGTATCAAAATTCTCTCGAATCTCAACATCGCGGAGAAACGACTTCCCCAAGACGGCAGCTTTAGGATCAGAGCCCAAAACCGTGACATTGACCTTCGTGTAAGCATTATCCCGACGGCGTTCGGCGGTGCCGTCGTCATGCGTATTCTCGATAAACAGTCCGTCTTGCTGTCGTTGGACCAGCTCGGTCTGATCGACGAGGCGCTGGCGGGCGTCGAGCACCTCATCGCCCAGCCATACGGCATCATCCTCGTTACCGGGCCAACCGGATCCGGCAAGACGACGACGCTCTACGCTGCGCTGAACACGATCCGCAGCGACGACATCAAGATTCTGACGGTCGAAGATCCGATCGAGTACTACCTCGAAGGCATCCAGCAGATGCAAATTAAACCGCAGATCGGCTTGACGTTCGCGTCCGGTCTTCGGGCGTTTCTTCGACACGATCCGGACGTGATTCTTGTCGGTGAGATTCGAGATCTGGAGACGGCTGAGGTGGCGATCAATGCCTCGCTCACAGGGCACCTTGTTTTCAGCACGCTTCACACGAACGACGCCGTAACGTCGACGACCCGCCTGCTGGACATGGGGGTGGAACCGTTTCTCGTGTCCAGTTCGATTGGCGGCGTTCTCGCCCAGAGATTGGTTCGCTCGATTTGCCGGAGCTGTCGGGAAGAGTACACGCCGGATCCGAACGAGCTTCCGGCAGACCTGAAGCTTCCGGAGGGTCAGAAGCTGTTTCGTGGCACCGGATGCCGCGACTGTAGGAACAGCGGGTACCGCGGTCGAATCGGCATCTTTGAACTTCTTACCATCACAGACCAGATTCGCGACATGATCGTGCAGCGGCGCTCGGCCACAGAACTTCTTGTTGTCGCGCGTAAGGAGGGACTCAAGCTGATGCGCGAGGACGGTTGGGTGAAGGTGTTCAAGGGAATGACTACCGTCGACGAAATCATCCGCGTAACCAAGATCGACGCATCGGCCCTCTCCTGACGTTTCAACTCATTGCGGGCGCGGTTACGTCGCGCGACGCTCTGCGCCTTGACACCTTGGCCTAAAGTTGCGACGATTTCCCGCGCTCTGCGGTTGCTGGTCAACGCGTTGGAGCTTCGCCAAACCGATCCAATACGATGAGGTCTTGGCCGGTAGCTTCTGGCGGCGGCATGGCGGATCGTCGGTACGATCGTGATGGAATTCAAACCACTCAGCGAGCCCGCGAGTTTGCACGTGACTGGCGCGCCGGGGGCATGCCCGATCGTAAGGGAGGCCTGACGTGTCGGGCAATGTAACCGAAACGCCCCAACGGCTGCGCGACCGGCTCGCCGGGCATCACCTTCTGCTAACGGGCGCAACGGGCTTTTTGGCCAAGGCGTTTCTCGAGAAACTCCTGCGCAGCGTTGACACCGTCGGATCGATCCATCTGCTGATTCGTCCCCGCCCCGACTGCACGTCTGCTGATGATCGGCTTTGGCGCGACGTTCTGCGCTCCCATGCTTTTGATCGCCTTCGCGCCGCTCTGGGTGAACAATTCACACGGCTTTGCGAACAGAAAGTGCGGGTTGTCAGCGGCGATCTGTCGAAGGATCGTTTCGGTCTCGACGACGACGCATACGAAGCTTTGACCGAGCGCATCACGCTGGTCATCAACAGCGCCGCTACCGTTACGTTCGACGAGCGGATCGATGATGCGATCGCTCTGAATACGCTGGGTCCGGGACGGCTGTTAAGGTTCGCGCGCGACTGCGGCAACGTTCCCTTCCTGCACGTCTCGACGTGCTACGTGTGTGGTGCTCGAAGTGGAACCATCATCGAGGACTTTAGCGCTCCGGAGGTCGCCCGGGAATCACTCCCGCGACTCCCCGATACCGGGGCGTTTGATCTGGACGGTTTGGTCGCGTCGATGAAAACGGAGGCGGATCAGCTATGCGAACAGTTGGGGTCCAATACGGAGGCCTGCCGCCGCGAGTTGATTGACGCCGGGATGCGCCGGGCGCGGAAGCATGGATGGAACGACACGTATACGTTTACGAAGTGGATCGGAGAGCAACTGCTCGTTCGTGACCACGGCGACGTGCCGCTCGTTGTGTTCCGTCCCGCGATTATCGAAAGCAGTTTCGAGGAACCGATGCCCGGCTGGATCGACGGGCTGCGCATGGCCGATCCGCTCATCGTCGCCATCGGGCGCGGAAAGTTGAATGCGTTTCCCGGACGCCCCGAGATTGCCATCGATCTGATACCGGTTGATTTCGTAGCCAACGCGATGATTGCGACGCTACCCGTCGGAGCCGGCGCGGAGAAGGGGATCGCGGTTTACCAGTGCGGATCCAGCGAACGCCATCCGCTGACCGTTGGTGAGCTCATGCGGGCGCTCGTGCGGGCGTTCGATAAGCGACCCATGAGCGGTGACGACGGACGTCCGGCTCGGCGCAAGCGGCTGCACCTTGTCGACCGCGACACATTCATTCGGCAGCTTCGGTCAAAGCAGCGCGCCGTTTCGCGTTACAAGAAATGGTTGGATCGTTTCGGCTTGGCGGAGCGCCGTATTCGCAAGCTGACGGCGATCACGCGACAGATCGAGCAAGTCATCTACTTCGCCAAGATCTATTCGCCGTATACGCATCTCGACTGCAGGTTTTGCGATGACAACTTGCGCTCGGTCGGCGAGCGCCTCCATGCGGACGACCAGCGAGAGTTTCCGTTCGACGCGGCGGCGATTGATTGGACCGACTACATCGTCGACCGTCACGTGCCCGGCATCCGTTCGTTTGTTCTCGGGTCGTCGTCGGACCCGGCGCCGCGAATCCTCGCTCTTGACGTTCGAGACATGGACACGGCTGCATCGCGTAGCGACGTGTCGGCCAGTCACGACATTTACCACGCGTTCCAGAGGACGGCGGAGCTGTTTCCGGACAAGGCGGCGCTGCAGATTCAACGAAACGGTCGGTGGTTGTGCTATAGCTACGATCAGGCTGCGCGGGCCACGGGAACCATCATGCGTCGGCTCGTCGAACGCGGACTTGTTCCGGGTGATCGGATTGCGATCTATGCGGAGAACGGTCCGGAATGGGGGCTTTGTTACCTGGCGGCGATGCGGGCGGGATTGACGGCGGTTCCGCTTGATCCGCAGCTCCCCGCCGAGGAGGCATGGGCTGCGATTCGCTATACACAGGCCAAGCTCGTTGCGAGCGGCTGCGGATTGGTGGAATCGCTCAACGATGCCCGCAGGGAAGGTGATCCGGATGTTGTCACGCTCGAGTCTCCGTGGATACCTCCGCCGGCGGCGTCGAGAGACGTAGCGCCTGAGGCGATCGAAGTGGACGCGTCGGCCGTCGCTTCGATTCTGTTCACCTCGGGAACGACCGTCGCGCCGAAGGCTGTGCCGTTGACGCATGCGAACTTGCTAGCCAATGCGACGGCGCTGATGAAGGTTCACGATCCTCATGCGTCGGACGAGTTTCTCTCGGTGTTGCCGATGTACCACGCGTTTGAATTCACCGGAGGTTTTCTCGTCCCTATGTTGTGCGGCGCGACGGTTACCTACGTCGCCGACATGAAAGGCAGCGAGATCCGCAGGGCGATGCAGGACACGGGCACGACCGTTATGCTCGTGGTGCCGCGTCTGTTAAGGATGTTTTACGACTCCATTGAGGCTGGAGTCAGGTCAGCCGGTCCGCTACGCCGCGGAGCGTTCCGCGGATTGGGTACGCTGTCGGAATGGACCGGGCGACGCTTTGGGTCCAAGCTATTCGCCACGATCCACGAACAGTTCGGCGGTCGGCTGCGCATGTTCGTGAGCGGCGGCGTAGGACTGGATCCCGAGTTGTTCCACGCCTTTGATCGCCTCGGCTTTACGGTGTACGAAGGATACGGGCTGACGGAGACTTCGCCGGTCCTGACGGTGCATCGGGCCGGTGACGCACGGGCCGGCTCGGCGGGACTACCGCTGCCTAACGTCGAAATGGAGATCCGAAACTCGAATCTCGAAGGCGTCGGGGAGATATGGGTGCGCGGGCCGAGTGTCGTTTCCGGCTATCTTGACAACCCGGAGGCGACGCGCGAGGTGATGATCGACGGCTGGTTTAGAACCGGTGACCTGGGCCGTCAGGACGACGAAGGACATCTCCATCTTGTCGGTCGATCGAAGGATTTAATCGTCACCGGTGCGGGCAAGAACGTCTATCCCGACGAGGTCGAGGCGCGATACGGCGAGTTGCCTTATACCAAGGAGCTGTGTGTCTTTGGCTTGCCCAGTGGTGCTGGTTTGGGCGATGTCGTTCACGCCGTTGTGGTGTTGAACGAAGAATCGTCCCGCGATCTCGACCGATCGTCGATCGAGCGCGAGGTACGCGAGGCTGCGGCTGTGATAGGCGATTCGATCCCAAGTCACCAGCGGATCGCCGTGCTGTACTTCTGGAATCGCCCGCTCCCCAAGACGTCGACGCTCAAATCCAAGCGGGCAGTGATCCGCGAAATGGTTCGTCAGGAAGGAGCTTCGGCAGATGGTGCGGTGCAAGCCGGTGTGAGGTCCGCCCGCGCCGAATCCGTTGATGCGGCTGCCCCGAAGGAGGGCAACCACGAAGCGTGGGGAGCGATTCGCAAAATTCTCGCGGACCAAACCAAGCGATCCGAAAACGGGATCCAACGAGACACGCATCTGCTGTTGGACCTGGGCATCGACAGCATCGGGAAAATTGACGTACTCGCATCGGTCGAGACAGCCTTCGACATGCAGATCGGTGATGAGGCCGCAGCAAGGATCGCGCGCGCGTCGGACCTGCTGGGGGTTGTCGGCAATCGAAAACCCAGCGGTAGCGGTGGACGAAGGATGGACACCTGGCGAAGGTTCGTTGGGGGCGAAAGGAACGGCGACGGCGACAACGGTCGCCTTGCACCGCTGCTTGTCCCGGTCCGCTGGCTGGCGCGCGGGACCGTCAATGTGCTGCTGAATACCTACGTCCGCGTGCGTGCGCGCGGACGTGAACACATTCCCGATCGCGGAGCGTTTATCCTCGCCGGGAATCACTGCTCACACCTGGATGCGCCGTCGGTGACCGCTGCACTGGCGGGACGAAGACGGGTTTGGGTGGCTGGGGCTGAGGATTACTTCTTCAACAACGCGATCAAACGACTTGTTTTCGGGCAGTTGTTCGACACGATTCCTTTTGATCGTCACGCGGACGGTATAGCCGGTCTGCGGCGGTGCGGTGAAGCGCTCAGCCGCGGCGACGGTCTGCTGCTGTTTCCAGAGGGGACACGCTCAACGACGGGATGCATGCGCGAGTTCAAGGTGGGCGTCGCCGTCCTGGCGATCGAACACAACGTGCCGATCGTTCCCGTTTACATCGACCGGACGTACGCGCTTATGCGGAAGGGCGCACGTTTTGTCAGACCCGGGAGCGTAACCGTTTCGTTTGGCGAGGCGATCTTACCGCCCGATCGAGAAGCGACGACGGATCATTATGCCGCGTTCGGGGCGCTGACAGAGCGCGTACGCAAAGCGGTCGATGCCCTCGGCGGCGGGGATGATTGATCGTGGGAGACGTACGTGGCAAACGCGCCGCCGCCTTCTTCGACGTCGACGGAACCCTGGTCGACACGACGATCGTTCATTATTACCGATACTTCATGAGTCGAAGGCTGTCGGCATTGGGCTTGATCGCGTGGTATCCGCGGTTCTGCGTGCGTTGCCTTTATTATCTCATCCTTGACCGCGTCGATCGTGAACGGTTCAACATCGTCTTCTACCGGAGTTATCGTGGCCTGGCGACCGAGCAGCTTAAAGCTGCGGCACGCGACTGTTACCGAGACGTCATCGTTCCGCGCCAGTTCGACCAGGCGGCGGGGTGCTTGGCTGAGCACCGCGCTGCGGGTCGAGTGATCGTTCTCATCACCGGGTCGATCGACTTTATCATCCAGCCGTTCGCCGAACAGGTCGCGGCGGATCACGTCTTAGCGGCCTCGCTGGTTGAGGCGGACGGTGTGTTCACCGGGGCGTTGACCGCCGCACCGGTTGGGGGGGAGGAAAAGGCGCGTCGCATGCGGCAGCTCGCAACGCGGGAGGGCATCGATCTGACGCAATCACATGCGTACGGTGACAGCGTGGCGGATCTTGCGATGCTCGAAGCGGTAGGGTTTGCTCATGCCGTCAATCCGGACCGTCAACTCGCGTCGGTGGCCGCCGCCCGCGGATGGTCAACTCATCACTGGACGCGGTCGAGCAACGGTCGATGAAGGCACTTCAGTTTCGCAAGAGCATTCCGCGATACGTGCTGTTGAAGCTGTTGGGGCCGCGCTTTCGTGGACTCTATACGAGCGGGCTGGTTCCCGTGGCGCTCCGCGATCTGCCCGAACCGAAATTGCCAACGTCGCGCTGGGTACGAATCGCCCCGACCCTTGCCGGCATCTGCGGCTCCGACATCGCGACGGTCTGCGCCAAGGGAAGCCCATATCTTGCGCCCCTTACCTCCATGCCGTTTGTACTTGGCCACGAGCTGGTCGGTGTCATCAGCGAAACGGGTGCGGAAGTCGACCGCGTCTCCGTCGGCGACCGCGTGGTCTTACATCCCGCTTTGGGATGTGTCGCGCGCGGGATCGATCCGCTTTGCGACTCGTGTAAGCTTGGTCGCGACGCGCTTTGTCGCAATGTGACTCGCGGCGACGTGTCCAGCGGCATTCAAATCGGGTTTTGTCGAGATACGGGCGGAGGGTTCAGCGATTCGCTCGTCGCTCACGAGTCGCAGGTCTACAAGGTGCCCGTCGAGATCGACGACCGTGCCGCCGTGCTTATCGAACCGTTCGCCTGCGCGCTGCATGGAGCGTTTCGGGCTTGTGGTAGCGCAGAGCAGACCGCGTTGGTCATCGGTTGCGGATCGATCGGGTTGCTGACGATCGCCGCACTCAGGGCGACCGGCTGGACGGGGCGCATCGTCGCCGTAGCCAAGTACGATCACCAGCGCCGACACGCCGTACGATTGGGCGCGGATGAAACGTTGAATACGGGCGGGTCGATCGAAACGCGCTACCGAAGCTGGGCCGAAACGCTCGGTGCCCAAGTGCTTGACCCACAGCTTGGTAAGCCTACCGTAATCGGCGGTGCGGATGTGACGCTCGACTGCGTGGCCTCGCCCAGCTCGATCGACGACGGACTTCGGTTTACCAAGAGCGGAGGCACGTTCGTTCTCGTGGGAATGCCCGGCATGGGATCGGGGATCGACTGGACGCCGATGTGGTTCAAAGAGTTGACGGTCCACGCAGCCTACGCCTACGGTCCGGAGCGGTTCGGCGGATCGCTCCGCGAAACGTTCGACATCGCGATGGAACTGATGAAGACCCTGGGGCCGCGACTCTCGGAGCTGGTTGGACCGCCGTTTGAATTGAAGGACTATCGTGCGGCCTTCCATTCGGCGATACGCACTTCGCAAAGCGGTGTGGTCAAGACGATTTTTGCACTCGAAAACGGGCGAATCTAGATGAGTCGTGCCAACGGTTCCGCAAACCTTCACACCGTCACGGCAGACGACCCGCCGTTTCTGTTTCATCGCGGCACCGGGTATCGACGCCATCGCCTGCCGATCGGTACGACGGTGATCTACCCCAACGAGCCGCTCGAACCGATCGCGGATCGACGGGCTGCGATCGAGTATGCGATCGATCATCCGCTCGGGACCGACCCGCTCGACGGTCACCTACGACCTGGAATGAAGGTCACGATCGCCTTCGACGACGTGTCACTTCCGCTGCCGCGTATGCAGAGCCCCGACATTCGTCAAACGGCAATCGAGATCGTCGTCGAGCGCCTCGACCGCGCGGGCGTTGTCGACATCGAACTGATTTGCGCGATCTGCCTGCACAGGCGGTGCACACCGGCGGAGCTTAAGCACTTCGTCGGTCCGAAGATCTTCCGCCGGTTTTGGCCCGACCGCCTCTACAACCACGACGCCGAGGATCCGCAGGGCAACGTAAACCTCGGCGATACGTCAACCGGCGAGGTCGTGGAGATCAATCGTCGCGCTGCCGAGTCGGACTTGCTGATCTACGTCAACATCAACCTCGTCACCATGGACGGCGGACACAAGTCCGTGCCCGTCGGGCTGGCGACCTACAAGTCCGTTCGTCACCATCACAACGCCGAGACGCTGCTGCACGATTCGAGCTATATGGACCCGCCCAACAGCGATTTTCACCGATCGTGCGAGCGTATGGGCGAGGTCGTCGCCAAGAAGGTGAAGATCTTCACGATTGAAACCACGCTCAACGGCGATCTGTTTTCCAGCCTCTTGGGGTTCTTGCAAAAGCGCGAGCACGGCTGGAGCCTCCGTGATCGGCTCTCGTACTACGGAAGTCGCGTCGGGCTCCGTATGTTGCCGCGTGCACTTCGGCGTAAGGCTTACAACGCGCTACCCGCTCCGTACGGGCTGACCGGTGTTTATGCCGGCTGTACTGAGGCGGTTCACGCGCGTACGCTCGAAAACGTCGACCGTCAGGGAGAGGTGGAAGTGCCCGAGCAGGCGGACATCGTGCTCGTGGGGCTACCGGGGATTAGCCCCTACAACATCGACTCGCCGCTGAACCCGATACTCGTGCGATGCCTTTCTGCCGGATACTTCTTCAATTTTTATCGCAATCGCCCTTTGGTTCGCAAGGGCGGCGTGATGATTATCGACCATCCGCTCGAGAACGAGTTCTGCCGCGTTCAGCACACCGCTTACCAGGACTTTTTCAACGAACTGCTGCCGCAGACGAGCGATCCCCGCGAGCTTGAACATCGGTTCGAGGTGTCGTACGCAGAAAACGAGCGGTACATCGATCGATACCGAAATTCCTATGCGTACCACGGCGTGCATCCGTTCTACATGTGGTATTGGGGCGCTCACGGCATGGCCCACCTGGGCAAGCTCATCGTGGTGCAGCCGTCGAGTGAGCTGTCCGCCCAACGCCTTGGTTTCGACTCCGCGCCTTCGATGGACGCCGCTATCGGCATGGCCACGGATTTCGTCGGAGCGCAGCCGAAGGTATATTATTATCATTGTCCGCCGATCATCATGTGTTCCCTTCCTGCGTGAGATCCAACGTGGGCGCCGCTTCTTCCATCCTCATCATTGCGAACGCGACCTCGGGTCGAGGTCGAGGTCAACGCACCGCAAAGGCGGTCGCCGGTACTCTGCGAACGTGCGGTAAGGATGTCGAGATCAAGTGGACCACCTCAGCCGGAGATGGCCGGCGACTCGCAATGCAGGCGTGTGAGCGCGACGCCGACCGCCCGACGTGTGTGGTAGCGTGCGGAGGCGACGGAACAATTCAACAGGTTGCGGGTGCATTGGCTGAGCAACGCGAGCGACTCGGCGACGACTGCCCGACCATGGGACTCGCTCCCGCCGGTCGGTGCAACGACTTCGCTCGCGCGCTGGGCGTACCGAGAGATCCGCAAGGAATCGCCGACGTGCTCGTTACGGGAACGGAAACACCGGTCGATCTGGGGCGGGCCAACGGTCGCTATTTTTGTACGGTGGCAACGCTCGGCGTCGACGCGGAGGTGTCGCGCTTCGTGGACGCGATGCGTATACCGCTGCGCGGCACGTTGGCCTACGTCTACGGTGCCCTGCGCGTTCTTGCGAAGTATCGTCCGACGTTCGTTCGAATTGAGGGCACCTTCGGCGTCATCGAGAAGGCAGTTTTTCTCGCCTCAACGGCCAACACCGCGTCGTACGGTGGCGCGATTGAAATCGCTCCCGATGCGGTAGCCACCGACGGACTGCTCGACCTCTGTGTGATCGACCACGTCTCGCGCGTTCGGGCGTTCGTTATGCTGCCACGGGTGCTTCTGGGTTGGCACCGCTCGCATCCGGGCGTGGCGTTTTACCGTAGTTCGCGGCTCCGCATCGAGTCCGACGAGCCGCTGGAACTCTGGGCCGATGGGGAGCGCCTCGGCCAAACGCCCGTGACCATCGAGGCCGTTAAGGAGGCCGTGCGGATCCTCCTTCCCGCAAAGCAGGAAGCGGTGGACCACACGGGCCATGACCGCCGTGGGTCGGAGGGAACGGCGTGAGCCCCAGCGCATCCACGACCCGGCAAGTATCTCCACCCGTCATCGCGCCGTCCGCTGCCCCCTTCTTTCACGCAGGTCGGCCCGGCGGCGTCGGCGTTGTTATGATCCACGGACTAACCTCGTCACCGGCGGAGGTTCGTCCCATTGCGGATGACCTACTCAGACGCGAGCCGGGTCTGACCGTCTCGTGTCCGTTGCTGCCGGGACACGGAACATCTCCAGAGGAGCTTCGGAGAATCAGCCCGGAAAGTTGGCGCACAGCCGTCGCCGCCGAAGTCGACCGCGTTGCGGCGCACTCCGCGTGTATCAGCCTCTTGGGAATTTCACTGGGCGCAGTCCTTGCAGCCGACCGCGCGATCACCGATCGCCGCGTC
Source organism: Planctomycetota bacterium (assembly GCA_022561255.1). GTDB lineage: Bacteria > Planctomycetota > Phycisphaerae > UBA1845 > UBA1845 > JAJRUK01. Next base: position 13,800 of record JADFRO010000018.1, read on the forward strand.
AAGTCGCTGACCATGCTTGCGCCCGTATTTCAGCTTCGATCTGTGTCGGCCCGCCTTGTTCCGCTGGTGCGACACTTCGTGCGATACATCAAGAAGAATCCACAATCGCGGGCGAATCACCTGGCGAGAGGATTGTTCAGCTACGACCGCTATCCGTTAGACTCGGTGTATCACCTGATGCGATTGGCGCGCGATGTCCGATCGAGGTTGCACGAGCTAGACGTGCCCACCTTGATCGCTGGAGGGCGGCGCGACCGCTACTCGCGCTGGTCTGCGGTCGAATCGCTCCGCGATAGCATTGGGGCTCCAAGCGTCGAGCTCGTGGAGTGCGAGAACTCCGGCCACGTGCTGCCCCATGAGCCCGACGCCCCCAAGCTGTTCGACGCGATCTATCGGTTTCTGTGCGAGCATCATGGGCTGGGAGCCTCGCCGGACCTAAGTCGTTAGTGCTCCGTCACGCGTCATCTGATGGATGGGGCTGATCAGAGCCGCGACCGTAAGGGAGCGGACGATTGGAGATGGTCGGGAAGCGCGGGACCGCTCCCGCACGGTCGCCTTGGGGAAACCCCTCCTTCGAGCTGTAACGGAGCACTAGCGCCGCGGCTTAAAGACTTCCAGCCGCCTCGGTTTTTCCGGTCAAGTCGGCCCCGCATCGCGCTGAATGAGTGGTTCGTCGTAGGAATAGCCGAACCGGCCGGACATGTTACCGCTCGTTTTGCCGCTGGCGAATGTTGAAGTTGGCCCGTCTTGCGGCCGCCTTCGTCTCCGAGACCATCCGGTCCCTGAATTCGCCAACCTTCGTTGGATCGATCGCCAACTCTTCATGCACGTAGTTCTTTTGGCCCTGCTCACGGCGAACGAATCCAACCGAGTCGAGGATTTTCTCTATAGCGGGATGGGCGGCCAGGCAACTGATCGAATAGAGCCTCGAATCAAAGGTCTCGAGCAGATGGACCACACTGACAAGCGTCAGTACCCGTCCCAGCCCGAGTCCGCGAAACCGTTCGTGCACAATGACGAGATCAATCCGACCGTACAGCGATCGATGCGGCGGCCTGTGCGTGTTCACGCGCGTGACCAGCGACGCAATACCCGCCACCTCGCCCAGGCATTTGATCATGAGGTATTCAATGGTCGTATCGTGCGAATCCGAGTGCTGGTCCACGCAACTGACGAGGCTCGGTTCCAGGATTCGGAAACGGCGGTACGTGTCCTCATCACCCCACGACACCACAAGTTTATCGAATGGTCTTAGGGCACTAGCGACGCGTCGGCCGACAGATTGTGCGATTTCTATACTCACCGGAGAATTATCGGCGAATGGGGTCCAGTTCTATATCGGCTAGCTGGCGTGTCTATCCCCAATTGAGCTTCACGCTATCGTGGGCCGCCGCCCCACCGCGACCGCCGGTTGCGTTTCGTCGAAAACCGCGACGGAGAACGAGCGAACGTGCTCGGCGTTTCTCCGTGGGATTCTGGATTGTGGGCTGAAGATCGAGCCGGGTTTGTTGTGGCATGGACCCGTTTCAGGGCTTCGCAACTTACGGTTCCGATGGTGAAAACGCACCACCTACCAGCCGTCCATCGCACGAAGATGAGAATGAGGGAGAGTGTGGCTTAAGCAGGGCGGTTGATCGGCGCCGATTCAAGCTGTATTGACGGGTTCGTTTGCAGAAGATACGAGTGACAGTTCGTAGGTGCGCTCGCACAGAATCGGGCCTCAGTCGCTTGATCCACAGTGTCGGAACAGCTTTATGAACCGCATCAGTGTCGGAACAGCTTTATGAACCGAATCGTAGACGCCCTTTCGACACGGCGAAAGGCGGCGGGGGTGCTCGCGTGCCTCTACTTCGTCGTGCTGACCCTCGGACACGATCTGCTGCAACAGCCAGCGTACTGGGCGCAGGGGACGCTGTCGCATCGGACGTGGAACACGCTGGTCACGGTGGTCGGCGGTTCGATGGGCCTGGTTTTGTGCATCTGGATCGCGACGGGGATACGGCGGCATCAACGTCGCACGCTTGCGGCGTTCTACTTTCTTGTCACGGTTGCACTTGCGGTCGCTGCCTTTGGAACGCTGCTGGTGATGAACATCGAGATCGTTCATTTTCCTCAATACGCGATTCTCGCGGTCTTACTTTTTTCGATTACGAGACGGTATTCCGACACCATCGCGCTGGCAACGATCGGGGGAGTCCTCGATGAGGCGTACCAATACTTCGTGCTCTACGCGGACCGGTGGATTCATTTTGATTTCAACGACGCGATTCTCAACGCAATCGGTGCGGGGTTGGGATTGGTCTTGGTCTTCGTGTTCGTTCAACGCGAAAGCGGCGACCGGTGCTACGCCCGATTGCCTCTAGAGCGGTTGCACTCCAAAGGCGGCGGCACCCCCCTTTCCAACCCCCTCGCCAAGGGGGCAACGAGGGGCGTCGCGCGACACGTCTTGGATGAATCTGCTCTCGGGAAGCTCCTATTCACGCCTGTGTTCGTCGCATTCGCCGCGTTCATCACGGTAAGCACTGTCGCGTATCGAATCGGGTGGATCCGTCTCTTGCAGGGCGATGACGCGCCGTCATGGGCGATCGTTCTGCGGCGGGGCGGGCCTTCCACGATGTACTGGACGCCCACCGATTGGGGTAAGACGTATCATGAGGTCGGCCCGGGCGAATGGCTCAGCGCCGCCCTGTTGCTGGTTGCGTTTTATGCGGCGCTGGATCTGATCGATTCCTCACGGCGACGGATCGGTCTACCGCGAAACGAGGTTCCGCCGCTCGGTTCGCAGAATGACCGCGCGTGAGCGTCGAGCGCAACGTTTATGGCTGATCAGATCGATAGAAAGCGAGGCTCGGTTGATTGGGCGCACATCGCGGCGCTGCTTCTGCTGGTCGGTGCCGCACTGTTTCTCCGCACGTGGTTCGTCTACGCAAAATGCTTTCCGGGCGACTTCGTCAATTTCCAGGGGACCGACCCGTGGTATCACGTCCGCGCGATCGAAAATCTGATCCACAACTTTCCGCATCGCATCGCACTCGATCCCTACGCGCTTCAGCCGGGAGGCCAGCACGTCGCTGTTGCTCCGCTCTTCGACCTGATGGTGGCGGGCGTCGCCCTCGTACTGGGAGCAGGATCACCGTCGACGCAACTGACCCACACGGTCTGTGCATGGTTTCCGGCGGTGCTGGGCGCGCTCATTACACTGCCTGCGTATCTACTTGGTCGATCACTTGGCGGACCGAGAACCGGTCTCCTTACCGCGGCCATCATCGCCGTCATGCCTGGAGCGATGCTCAAGGCGTCGCTGCTGGGCTACACTGACCATCACGTAGCGGAGTGTATGTTCAGCCTGCTGACCGTCGGATTTCTAATCCGAGCGTTACAGCAGATTCACCCACGACATAACACGCGAGCCCCCTCTTTCCTCCCTGGGCAAGGGGGGATGAAAGAGTCGTTCCCAAGAGCTCGGAGTGGAACCGCTCCCGTGCCATGCGAGCGTGCGACCGATTGTCCGCC
>JADFRO010000019.1 GCA_022561255.1 Planctomycetota bacterium
TGTTTCGCCAACGCTGACTGCGCCGACAAACTCGCCTGTACGGTCGACTTCTGCTCCGGTGGAACGTGCTACCACGACGCGGCGGCTTGCGAATGTCTCGGCAGCACCGACTGTAGCGACGGCGTCACCTGCACGATCGATACGTGTATCAAGAACGTGTGTGTTCATGATAGCAGCGGGTGCGAATGCCTCGTGGATTCCGACTGCGGCGATGGAATCGCGTGCACGGCCGACACCTGCTGGGAAGGGCAATGCGTCAATGACGCCACGGCATGCGAATGCGTTACGGACGCCGAGTGCAACGACGGTGTCACATGCAGCATCGATACGTGCGTGAACAACGTGTGCATCAACGACGTCGGAGCGTGCGACTGCTTCGCCAACGCTGACTGCGCTGACGAACTCGCCTGTACGGTCGACTTCTGTGCCGGTGGAACGTGCTACCACGACGCATCGGCGTGCGAATGTGCGACCGCCGGCGACTGCTACGACGGTCTGGCGTGCAGTGTAGCCTCATGCTTGGACCGGGAATGCATCTTCGACACCTCCGGGTGCGAGTGCTTTTCGGACGGCGAGTGCGACGATCGCAACAGCTGTACATCGGATACCTGCTCCGGGGAAAACGTCTGCGTTCACGAACTTGTGGCGGGTTGCTGCGGCAACGGCGTGTGCGATGGGCGCGAAGATGCCTGCGAGTGTCCGGTGGATTGCAAGGCAGTGAGTACGGCGTCGTGCGGCAACGGGGTCTGTGAGACTTCGGACGGTGAGGATTGCCTGACGTGCCCGGAAGATTGCAACGGCCTGCAAGGCGGTTTGGTACGCGAGCGTTTCTGTTGCGGTGCCGGCGGCGGTGAAAACCCGGTGGGATGCGACGACGCGCGATGCTTCGAGGCGGGTGTGTCCTGTACGTCGGACCCATCCATCGAGCCCTGTTGCGGCGATGGTCTATGCACCGGGTTCGAAACGGGATGCAACTGCCCCGAGGACTGTGGAACGCCCGCCTTGGCCGAAATCCGCGGCGCAACGTGTAACGATGGCCTGGATAACGACTGCGACAAGCTCGTCGACTGCGACGATCCGGATTGCATGAAAGACGCAGTCTGTCGAATGTGCGATGGAGATGGTGTCTGCGAGAGTGGAGAGGATTGCTACAACTGCCCGAGCGACTGCGCAGGGCTGTCGTTCGGACTGCGGATCAAACGGTTTTGCTGCGGAAACGGAGTCTTAGAACGTCCCGAGCGGAAGCCTGGGCTGTGCGACGGGAATCCGTAGTTCACTGTCTCCGGGATACGAGGGCTTCTCGTCTCGGAGCACTGGATGAAACGGCTGCGGAAGCACGCCTCGCGCACTGAAACACAAGATCGATTCCTTCCTAAGCGAAGAGAGTTTTCTGGCCTAAGCTCCAACCTGTGGGACGTAGGCCGAGTTAGTGCCCAATTGGTAGTTCGGTGATCGTGAATCACGGAATGACGGATCCGATCGTCTCGAGCGCTTGTTCGACTTCCTCATCCGTATTGAAAAAGTGCGGCGACACACGAAGCCCAACACCCGGTCGACAGTCGACGAAGACACCTCGCTTTGCCAACGCTTCCACTTGGCGCTCAGGGTCATCCACTTCTATCATCACCGTACCACCGCGTTGCTCAACCTCAAGCGGGCTGTGGAGGCGCCAGCCGTGTTCCTGGGCGAACGCAACGATACGCCTCGTACGTCGGCGAGACTCGCGCTCGATGGCGTCGAGGCCCACGTCCTCAATGATCCGCAATCCGGGCAAGAAGGAATAGAGGGCCGGGATGCTCGGTGTCCCCTGTGCAAAGCGCCGAACGCTTTGGTCATACTTCATGCCTTCGTGCGAGAAGGCGAACGGATCGGCGTGCGCGATCCAACCGGTAAGGCGCGGTTGAAATTGGCCGATCAGATCAGGTCGCACGTAGAGGTAACCACACGAGGGTCCACCGCAAAGCCATTTGATGGAACCGCCGATGAGAAAATCGACGTTCCAACGTTGCACGTCCATGCTGAGGATTCCGACCGACTGGTACGCATCCAGCACGACGAATGCGCCTACCTCATGGGCACGCCGTACCACCGCCCCCACGTCGATACGAGACGAGCTTCTGTAAGAAACGTGGGACAGAGCAACCAAAACCGTGCGATCGGTGATTGCCTCAAGCAGCCGGTCCATGGGAATGACAATATCATTCTCTGAAGCGACGACCTGCACGTCCGCACCCAGACGCCGCTGACCTTCCCAAATGTACCCCATCGATGGAAAGTCGAGCGCCGTCGTAACGACTTGGTTCTTGCCCGGTCTGGAGAAGTCAAAGCACGAAAGCACCGCATAGAGCGCGACCGACGCGCTGGGTTGCATCTGAACGCTACCCGGTTGCGCACCAATCAGTCGGCCGATGCGATCACCGACGTCGCGCGACAGCTCCCACCATTTTGCTCCCCATGCGTCTTCGGTCGTGTGATGCCGCCACTCATCAAGGTACGCCCGCATCGAGTCGTCCAACGTGGCGGGAGCCGGGCCCAAACTGTGACTAAGAAGATAAACGCCGCTCTCGAGCGTTGGAAAGAGTTGTCTGCGTCGGTCGAGAGTTCCGGTCGCGGCCATGATCCACTCCGTGTGATGCTGCAGGTTGTTCTCAAGCCCGTGGCGTAAGTGTACCGAAACGCTCAACGTATGCACGAACGCTGGTCAGCCTTACTTCGCTTCCGAGAGTCGCGTACTACCTGGGCGGCACCGGCTCTACCCTTCGACCCAGGAGAAAACGAGCGTCGACACAATACCTACGGGTACGCCGACGCGAATCCAGTGAAAAAGCCACGTCGGTACGGGTAGTCGCGAGCTGCGACGCATTTCCGAAAGCGCGTCACCCATGTTCACGTACCACGCGAATGCGATCACCGCCAAAAGTCCTCCAACAGGCTGCATCGTAGAGCCCCAAATGAAGTCGCTGAATTCGACGTAGTCGACGCTAAGAAGGGCGGGGATCGCGAGCGTCGTCGACACCAACGCGACCGCAATCACACTCCGCTTCCGCGCCCACTTCGTACTGTCGGTGATCGCGCTTACAACGACTTCAAACGCAGCCATCTGTGAAAGCAGCGCCACGATGAAAATAGATCCGAAAAACATAAGGCCAAACACGGCGCCTGCGGGCATGTGCTCGAAAACGGCGGGCATCACTTCGAACATTAGCGCCGGACCGCTTCTGGTGGGCAACCCAAACGCCAGTGCCGCGGGTATCACAACCAGCCCAGCCATCAACGCGGCCATCACATCCGCCCCAGCCGTAAAAACCGCCGCTCGAGGAATATCCTCGTCGTTACGCATGTAACTGCCGTAGGCAAGCATGAACGTGCCGCCCAACCCAAACGAAAAAAAGACTTGTCCCATGGCGGCCAGAGGTGTCGTTCTGGTGAATTGATCCCAGTTTGGTTTCAGATATTCCAACGTGCCTTCCCACGCGCCCGGCAACGTGAGTGCTCTCACCATCAGGACGGCGAGTACAACAAAAAACACAGGTAACCCCCATCGACTTAGCCTCTCAATGCCTCGGTGTACCCCCAAATACAAGACGCCGGCACAAATGGACGAAACCGCGACGAGACTAATCGCCTGTACGGAGAAATTCGTAGAAAGGGATTCGAAGCTGCCGGATGTTTCAATGCTGACGACGTCCAACCCGAAATGAACGGCGAAATACAGAACCCAACCGACAACGACACCGTAATACGAACTGGCCATCAGCACCGTGAGCAGAAGCAGATAGCTTACGTACCTTCCGCCGGGAAGGCCCGCACGTTCGAACGCACCGAGCGTTCCACGGCGCGTGTGTCTCGCCAGCGACCACTCAGCCATGAGCCCCGGCAACCCAAACGCAATCGCGATGAGCAAGTAGGCTACGAGAAAAAGTGCACCACCGTGCTGGCCCATCATGTAGGGGAATCGCCAGATGTTGCCCAGTCCGATTGCAACACCGGCGGTGGAGAGAATGGTTCCCCAGGAAGATGCGAAAGTCGAGCGGCTCGTCGCTTCGGTCACCAAGGCGCCCTTCCTACGACTTCCGCCATCGGTCAGCCCGATCGATCAGCGCATTGGAGGGTACACTGTTGTCGAGCACTTTCTTGGCGGTCTCGACCCCCATGACCGGCAGCTTGTCGGAAGCGAGGAGCCCCAACTGCACCAACACGGACGCCTGATCCCAGTAGATGTGCTCATGGGCGAGTTTGTTTCCCCGAAAATGAACGATCGCGACGAGCGCAATCTCCACACGTTTGCCGGTTGGCTTGATGCCCGGCAACATCCAATCCATTTCAATCGTGTGCGTGAACTTGAATATCATTTCATCGACGAGTCGATCCGTACCGATCGTGCGTGAAACAGGCGTCATCTCCGTATCGGGGGGCATTTGCGGTATGAACCGCTTCGAATAAAACTCGGTCAACGCTTCCTTGCCGACGCCGCCCGTGAGCGTTGGAATGTGGTTGACGTAGGCGCTATCCACCATCGTCTCCAGCGTATCGACGTGATTGCGCGTTTCGAACTCATACTTGACGTGTTCTTCCCACAAGGCGGCGAAATCGACCGCCACCTTGGACGAACCTGTCCAACCCAGATGGTCGCGCAAACACTCGACCGTACGAAGATGGGCCAATTCCGATGCGTTGGGGTCATAGTGCTCACCGCCGACGCGGGCGAACGCGTGGTCCTGACCCTTGTAGTCGCAAATCGATACGAGCTTGCTCGCGTCGAACGCTTTGTGAAGCTGCGCCTGAGCAGAAGGGGGGCAAAACTGATCCTCGCCCGCGACATGCAGCAACACCGGGCATCGAATGTCTTTTGCTTCATCCAATGCGCCTTCGATACCCACCCCGTAGTAACTGACGACGCAGTCGGGATCATGGCGCGTAGCCAATAAGTACGCGAGCTTCCCGCCGAGACAGAATCCAACGGCGCCGACAGAACCCGTACAGCTCGCCTGACTTCGTGCAAACGTAAGCGCTGCACCGCAATCCGCAGCACCCAAATCTTCGTCAAAACTCTCGTAAAGCGCGAACGCACGCTTGAGATCCGCTTCGTTTTCGGCATCCAGATCGATACCCGGTTGCTCCCGCCAGAAGAGGTCGGGACACACGACGTAGAACCCCTTGCGCGCGTAGGCGTCGGCGATGTCGCGCATGGTCTTGTTGATGCCGAAGATTTCCTGGATCAGCACAAGCCCCGGAGCGGGCGACGTGGAGGGCTCGGCAACGTACGCGGGCATGGATTGACCATCGCTCAGCGTGATGGCAGTCATATTGTAAGCTCCCTATTGATGGAGTAGCGGGGATACGCATCGATCCACGCGTAGCAATCGCATCCAAACGCAATTAGAACATTTGCGGGGGTTGCGGCACAGTGTTGTGTAGCATAACCAAGTCGATCTCAACCGCTCAGGTCTAGCCTTCGCTAGCGCGATCGTAAGAGATAATGTTTTCCCACTCACTCGCATCGGACCGTGCCACGACCGCAACGACCGGCTCGGTGTCGCTCATGTTGAAGACTTCATGTGGTAGACCGGGCTCGATGTAGATGAAATCGCCAGCCTGGTTTTCAACTACGTTCCTACAGCCTGGTCCGAACTCGTGTCGCACTCTGCCCTGAAGGATGTAGAGCATGACGTCGAAGTCGACGTGGATGTGCGCTTTGGCTACCCCGCCCGGAGGGATGGTTGCGACGTTCATGGAAAGCTTTGTGGAGCCGACATTCTTCGCCGACATGCCGACCTTGTACCTGATGCCGTTCCAATCACGGCAGTTTTCACCGCCGCCACCACGGATGCAATGAATGCCATCGTCGTGTTCGACAAATTTCGAAAGGTCTAGATCAGCCGTTGTCACTTGAACCTCCATCTCGTTAACGAAGATACCTCGCAACGTGTTCTCGAAATGATAACAGAGGTATAACATTCGACCAACCCGGCATGAGTCACCCTTTCCGATCGACCCGACCTGTGCCTGATACCATCCCCGACGTCAGTCACATTGGAGCCGTGGAGCCGCCGGGACTGCCTCACGGGGTGATGAATAATCCAGTCATGCCAGCCGAAAAACCACCCGGCGCTGCGTGAAGCGGGAAAATACGAGCGATTTAGTCCGCACGCACGCGGGACCGGCGTTTGGGATTGTACCCCCACGCTGGTACCCTACGCGGGAGCGGCGTTCGGTCATCGCCGCAAGTTAACAAGCGGGAGAGCTTTGAATCTCGGTGCGGTTGTGGTCAGCCCAATGCGACCACTCAAACCGTTCGTTGTAATGAAGATGCGATTGACAAAGGCGGCCACGATGGATCAGGAAGGCAAACGAATCGCTGGGGCTGAATTGCTGTACGATCCCCGCACCAACAAAGGTACCGGATTCACCGAACAAGAGCGTGACGCGCTCCAACTCCGCGGGCTGCTCCCGCCACGTGTTTTCACGTTGGAGCAACAGACCGCGCGGATCATGAACAATTTTCGGCGACAAACGTCGGATCTCGACAAGTACATTTTTCTCGGCGCGCTCCAGGACAGAAACGAGACGCTCTTCTATCGGATCCTCCTCGATCACATCGAGGAGATGGTGCCCATTATCTACACGCCCACGGTCGGCGAGGCTTGCAAGCAGTTCGCGGACATCTTTCGACGATCGAGGGGTCTGTACGTCTCGGCGAAAGACGCCGGCCGGGTGGAAGAGCTACTTCGCAACTGGCCGGAGCGCGACGTGGCGGTCATCGTCGTCACCGACGGCGAGCGAATACTGGGGTTGGGCGATCTCGGCACCAACGGCATGGGCATTCCGATCGGCAAACTGGCGCTCTACACCGTGTGTGCGGGCATCCCGCCTGAGCGCTGCCTGCCGGTCATGCTCGACGTGGGTACGAACAACGAGGAGCTCCTGCGCGATCCGCTCTACCTGGGGCTCGCCCAGAAGCGTATTTCAGGTTCACAATATGATTCGCTGGTGGATGAGTTCATTCAGGCCACGCAGAGCGTCTTCCCCAAGGCGCTCATTCAGTTCGAAGACTTCGCGAATCGAAACGCAATCCGCCTGTTGGAGAAGTATCGAGATCGCATCTGCTGTTTCAACGACGACATTCAGGGGACAGCAGCGGTCGCTCTGGCCGGCGTCTACTCCGCTACAAGAATCCAACGGACGAAACTCGTTGACCAGACGTTTCTGTTCCTCGGAGCAGGTTCGGCGGCGACGGGGATTGCCGACCTGCTGGTCACAGCCATGTGCGCTGAGGGCCTGCCGGAGCAACAGGCCCGGCGGCGATGCTGGTTGGTCGATTCCACCGGGCTTGTAGTCAAGGGTCGCGACAGATTGGCGCCACACAAGGTGGCGTATGCCCACGATCATGAGTTTCTTGGCGATCTGCTCTCCGCCGTCCGGAGCCTGAAACCCACAGCGCTGATCGGCGTCTCCGGTCAGCCGAAGACCTTCACGCGCGACGTTCTGGAAGCCATGGCGGCCATCAACGACACCCCGATTGTCTTTGCCCTTTCGAACCCGACGTCCAAGGCCGAGTGCACGGCGGAAGAGGCGTACCGTTGGACCAACGGCCAAGCTGTCTTCGCCGGCGGTAGCCCGTTTCCGCCGGTCACCATCGATGGACGTACGTTTGTTCCCGGGCAGGGGAACAACGTCTATATATTCCCCGGCGTTGGCCTGGGAATCATGGCGAGCGGCGCATCTCGGGTTACCGATCAAGTTTTTCTTTCGGCCGCACGAGCATTGGCCGACCAGGTCAGCGACGAACATCTCGCCGAAGGTCGCCTCTATCCGCCGCTGAACAGCATTCGAGACGTATCGATCGCCGTGGCAACAAGCGTTATGAAAGTTGCAGATCGCTCCGGTCGTTTGTGCAAACTACCACAGCGCGAACTCGAAGAACGACTGAAAGCGCTCGCGTACGTTCCCAGCTATTGAGCTTGGTGTACGCGAGAACGGGACACCAATCCCGTAGGGTGTCCTTATTCGGCGGAGCGCCGACGTCCCTACACGGAGGAAGCGTCAATTGCAGATGCTCGCGGAAACGCTCGAAACTGCGGTTTTCGGCTCCGATAAGGATTTCGGAACTTACAACTTGGACCGGAGAGATCGGCCATTTGGATATTGTTGGCTTGGTATGTATCATGATGATTTAAAGGAGGCAAAGTCATGCGTTTTCGAATCTCAAGAGGACTGCCTTGGCTGCTGATCGGCGTCGTCAGCGTCGGAGGATCGCGTGTGGCTTGGGGACAAGACGCACGCCCTTCACCCTATCACTATTATTACTTTGATCAGAAGGTGGCGCTAACCTGTGACACCAAACAGGTTGCTTTGTTCGAGAGCGCTGCGAAAGCCGGGCAAGCAGCCACATTGTCTCAAGCTGTTGCGCAGTTCGGGATCGCGGACGAGAAGCTCGTTCGATCCCCCATTCCCACATTGTGGATGGCCCAGACCCCGACGACGGTCCGAGACGCAGCAGGCGTCGAGGGCTTAGTTGCGACTCTCTCGACCATTGAACGGGTCGCTTTCGTATCCCCGGTCTTCCGTGATGCGCGCGGCGACCCCGTCATTGTCTCGCAATTCATCCACGTGGGGTTCCACGAAGCTGTCAACCGTCAAGACGCCGAGGCCACACTCGCCGGTCTCAACGCAGGTGTGATCGAAGCGCGCAATTGGACGGGCATGAAAGGCGTGTACCGTATCAAGAGTGCGTCGCGCAATGGCTTCGAGGTTCTCGAATTGGCCAACCGCCTCGCGCAAATGCCCCTCGTCAAGTTCGCCGAGCCGGACATGCTCGTAACCGGCAGGGAATCGCTGATCCCGAATGATCAGTTCTTCTCGCTCTTGTGGGGTCTCCACAACACGGGTCAGAGCGGCGGCACCGTGGACATGGACATGGACGGACCCGAGGCATGGGATATCAGCACGGGCGACCCATCGATCGTCGTGGCGATCTTGGACGATGGAACGCAGCAAAATCATCCGGACATCAATCAGGTACCCGGCGCCGACTTTACGGGTAGCGGCACGGGTGGTGGGCCGGGAAACGCTTGCGATAACCACGGTACGGCCGTTGCGGGCTGTACGTCCGCCATCATTAACAACAGCATCGGTGTCGTCGGAATTGCACCGGGCTGCAAGATCGTGGGCCTGAAATTCAACAAAGCCAACGTACCCTGTGACGGGACCTTTTCCTTCTTTTTTAGTTGGCTTGTCAACGCCCTGAATTATGCCCAGACCAGTGGCGCACGGGTCACCAACAACAGCAATCACCACACCGCATCCAGCACGATCACGAGCAAGTATCAATCCACGCGCAATGCAGGTTTGATCCATTTTGCCGCCACCGGAAACGGCGGCGTAAATGGGATCGGATACCCGGCGAGTCTATCGACCGTCAACGCGGTGGGGGCGATCCATCGCTTCGGCAATCGAGCGTCTTTCAGCAACTACGGTTCAGGCCTGGCATTCGTGGCCCCCGGGGTAAGCATCGCCACCACCGACCGGACCGGTTCGGCCGGTTACGTCAGCGGCGATTACGTTACCGTTAATGGAACTTCGTTCGCGTCGCCCTACGCTGCCGGCGTGGCCGCGATGGTTCTCACCGTGAACGCCGCGCTGTCGCCCGGCCAGATCGAGCAGATCATGAACAGTACCGCTAAGGATCGCGGCTCGACGGGCTATGACACGTTCTATGGCTGGGGCATCGTGAACGCCTTCGCGGCTATGGAGGAAGCCGTGTCAGTGCCGCCGGCGCCTGAGACACCGGATCTTAACGTCGGTGAAGAACCAGCGAAGAACCGCTTCATCTCGATGATGATTCCGTCGGCTGCTGTTGCTTCTATGCACGAGACAGCGATCGAGGTGGTGCTGACGACGCTGAATCGCCGGTGCCAGGAGGGCCTTCTCAACCAGTTCAAGCCCTGCACGGAAGACGCGGACTGCGCCGGCGGCGTCTGCGACAAGCCGTACGCCTCGAAAGAAGGCAGTGTTCGTTACCTCAACATCTACAAGGTTTGTGACGGCACAATCAACGGGTGCCTGAGCAGCGCGGATTGTGGCGGCGACGCGTGTGTTGCGTCGCTGATGTGTCCGGACGACCAGTTCCAGCCGGACTTCCCCTGTGCGGTTCTGGGCTGTGAGCCGGAGTTCCGCGACTGGGCGGGTGAATTGGGCGGTGCGGCGCTGCACGTTTTCGGTGAGGGCATTGTTCCCGGTCGTTCGGAGTACGACGTGGCTCAGGTACCGGTCGCGTGTGAGGACGACGTTGCCGGCTGTGCGTTCAAGTCGCCGTCGTTGCGAATCGTCACGGCCCGCTGGGGCGACCTCGACGGCGATGGGGCGACCAACGCACAGGACATCGCGTTGGCGAGCAACAAGTTGACGCTTCCACCCCCGGGTGCGATGACCAAGCCGCGGATCATGCTGGTGGGAAGTCTGCTGGAGGCGCACAGGAAGGTCAGCGTACTCGAGCTGCAAAACACGATCGACGCTGTGTCGGACAGGCCGCAGACGGGACTGATCACGGGACCGCAAAGTTGTCCCAACGACTAGACGTTGGGTCGTTGGGTGTGATGTAAAAAACGGTCGGTGATGTGGGGCGGGCGTGAGCCGCCCGCCCCCATCCGCCGGGCGATTGCTTCACGTAACTAGCGACGGACTCGTTACCTTGCGGGCGCGATTCTCATAACAGGCTCTTGCGCCGGTTCTACCAGATTGGAATTGACGAAGTCGGTTCCTCGCAGATACACTTTGTTTGTGTCCAAATCTTTCCGAGTCATCGCGTGGCTCGCGATCGTCCAGGGGTGTTGCGGCGGATGTGAGCGGTCGGAGGGCGGAGCGACCGCCGCTGGTAAGCTCGACGGTCATAGCTTAATCCTCATTACGCTCGACACGACCCGCGCCGACCATCTGGGCTGCTATGGAAGCACGACGGCCCGTACCCCAACGCTCGATCGGATGGCGGCTCGTGGGATACGGTTCGCGAGGGCGTACACGCCGGTTCCGCTTACGCTTCCGTCGCATTGCTCCATCTTTACGGGCCGCTACCCCAAGGAGCACGGGTTGCGGGACAACGGCCGCCAGGCGCTTCCTGACCACTTTCCGACACTCGCCACGATCTTCAAGGAGCACGGGTATCGAACGGGCGCTTTTATCGCGAGCATCGTGCTCGAGTCGCGGTTCGGCTTGGACCGCGGCTTCGATCTTTATAGCGACGACCTCGGCCACGTGAAGCCCGGACAGGTTCTCCTGGATCTGGAGATCCCCGCAGACACGGTCACCGATCGAGCGTTGAGCTGGCTTGACGAAAATCGTGACGAGCGCTTTTTCTGCTGGGTTCACTATTTCGACGCGCACGATCCGTATGAACCGCCACCTGCATTTCGCGCTCAACACGAACATCCGTATGACGGGGAGATTGCGTTCGTCGACACACAGATCCGTCGAATCGTAAACTGGCTGGAACGATCGAACTTGGCATCGCGCACGTGCGTGGTCATCGTGGGCGATCACGGCGAATCTTTCGGTGAACATGGAAACAATGGGCACACGATCTTCCTCTACGAGACCAACCTTCACGTGCCGATGATCTTTGTTCATCCGGAGGTTCTTCCCAGCGGCCACGACGTCGAGTCGGTCGTGGAGTTGGTGGACGTTCTGCCGACGGTCATGGACCTTTACGGCTGGACCGCGCCTGCCGGCTTGCTCGGACGCTCTCTCGTCCCGGCGCTGGCAAGGAGAGAGATGGTCGAGCGACCTGTCTACAGCGAAAATCAGAGCGTCACCACCGCTTGGGGTT
Organism: Planctomycetota bacterium; assembly: GCA_022561255.1. GTDB lineage: Bacteria > Planctomycetota > Phycisphaerae > UBA1845 > UBA1845 > JAJRUK01. The sequence continues at coordinate 11,822 of JADFRO010000019.1, forward strand.
GGGCGCAGCAGCGTAGCCTGACGACCGACCGCTGGAAGTACATCTCCTCAACCCGTCCGGAGCTCTACGACCTCCGAGCGGACGCAGAAGAGATGAAGAACCTGGTTGACGAGCGGCCAGACGTAGCCCGGAAAATGTTGGATTCACTCATCACGCGCTACGAGGAAATGACACCGGGCCAGGCCGACGACATGGCGGTTGACCTGGCGATGGTACGGGCGCTTGAAACGTTGGGATACGTGTCCAGCCGGTCCGACGCGCACAGCGACGAGTTTCTTACCGCGGGCCTTCCAGACCCCAAGGACTCGCTTGGGGCGGTCCGTCAAGTGGAGCGCGCCAAGCGGCTCGCCGCGAAGGGCAAGTTTCCGGAGGCGATCGCGCTCTTTGAAGCGGCGCTCGCCGGGAATCCGGCGGCGGCTCTACTTCTGTACGAGCTTGGTATGTGCTACATCGACGCGGGCACCCCGAAGTTGGCTTTGGATATGTTGAGGCGGGCGATTGCGGCAGACCCGACGTACCTCCCCGCGCTAGTCGGATTGGGCGAAGCGTTCAGCGCTTTGGGACGCCGCTCCGAGGCGGTCGACCAATACGAAGAAGCGCTCCAACTGGCCAAGCAAAGTTCGGAGATTCACGCCGCAATTGCGGGTGAGCTGGAACAGCTTGGCTGCACCGCGGAGGCGTCGGTTCACTTCCAAAAGGCGCTCAAGTACAGCCCGGGATGGACCCGCGTGGCACTCGACAACGCCTCGTTGCTCGCGGGAGAAGGAAAGCTTGATGAAGCGGTGGCTGCCTATGAGAAGATTCTCTTGCAGGAGCCGGACAACGGCGTCGCGCGATTTCGACAGATTTTAGCGCTGCTCGCTCAGAATCGCGTCGACCAGGCCGTTGCAAAAGTAAGAGTAGCTATAGAGCGGGGTAGCCGCGATGCGTTCAATGAGGTGGGCACGCACCTCGCGGAAAAGGGTGATCTTGAGAAGGCAGCCTTAATGTTCAACGAGGCGGCGAAGGACTCGGACAACGCCCCGGAAGCGCTCTGCAACCTTGCCGTGATCGCCGCACGCGCGGGGCGCACGGAGAAAGCGCTGGGCTTCTACGAGCGTGTTCTGGAGCTAGCACCGGATCACGAGCGGGCGATCGAGGCTCTGAGCGTGGGCTACGTGATGCACCAGCGTCTCCGGGATGCGATTCGCGTCCTGCGCCGGGGGGTTGTGAATGCAGCGGCGAACTTGCGCATCAAGAACTCATTGGCTTGGCTCCTGGCGACTTGTCGCGACGACGCGCTGCGTAACGGCGCCGAGGCCGTCGTACTGGCGAAGGAGTGTTGTGTACGGACGGAACACAAGGACGCCGAACTCCTCGCAACACTGGCAGCGGCACAGGCGGAAGTCGGCGCGTTCGATCAGGCAGTTCAAATTGCCGCTGACGCAATCAAGATTGCGGAAGAAAGCGGAAACGCGCGCCTCGTCGATCGCATCGGAAATCAGCGAAGCGCCTACCTCTCGGGCAGGCCGTATCGCGATCCGCAGCATTGATTATTCTCCATGCGACCGGTTGAACCGATGCGGGCACGACACGTTTATACGTCGTTGGCCTGGCACGGTGGGGCCGACCGGCGGGTGACCCAACCCCCATCTCGGCTCTAGCTAGGCGTCGGCGTCAGTTCTACTGGTGCGCCGATGAAAAAAGGATTAGCATGAGACTTTACCGCAATCCTTGAAAACGGGTCAATGCTATTCGCTCAAAGGAGAGGAAGCCGTGAAGCTACACCGCTCTTGGTTATTGATGTTGTGTTTGTGTTCGCTCGTTTCGTCGGCGCCATCCGGTAGTGAGGGCGAGAAGGAGGAGGAAGATAAGGGTCCGATGAGCGCTGCGACGTTCAAGGGGCTCAAGCTGCGCGGTATCGGTCCCGCGCTTATGTCCGGGCGCATCGCGGACATCGCCGTCCATCCCACGAAACGCGGTACTTGGTACGTAGCCGTTGGAAGCGGCAATCTGTGGAAAACCACGAACGCCGGCACAACGTGGAAGACGGTCTTCGATGATCAAGGCTCTTACTCCATAGGTTGCGTCACGCTTGATCCGAACAACCCGGAGGTCGTCTGGGTTGGCACCGGAGAAAACGTCGGCGGCCGGCATGTCGGGTTTGGCGATGGCGTCTATCGCAGCTTGGACGGCGGTACTACGTGGAAGAACCTGGGGCTCAAAGAATCGGAGCACATCGGCACCGTACTGGTGGATCCACGCGACTCGAACGTAGTTTACGTCGCCGCTCAAGGACCGCTATGGTCCGCCGGTGGAGAGCGCGGCCTGTTCAAGACTTCTGATGGCGGCACGACTTGGGAAAAGATTTTAGGTGAGGGCGAATACACGGGCGTCAATGAGGTACGCATGGACCCGCGTAACCCGGACGTGCTCTACGCCTCGACGCACCAGCGTTTCCGCAGTGTAGCTGCGTTGATCGACGGCGGACCGGGAAGCGGGATCCACAAATCGACGGACGCCGGTCGAACTTGGCGCGAGCTGAAAAAGGGACTCCCCAAGGAAGACAAAGGGCGCATCGGCCTCGCCATTTCTCCCCAGAGACCGGACGTCATCTACGCGACGATCGAACTGGCTCACGGTAAGGGGGGATTCTATCGTTCCGCCGACGCGGGCGAGTCATGGAAGAAGCAGAGCGACTACGCCGCCGGAGGCACGGGTCCGCATTACTACCAGGAAATTTTCGCGAGCCCACACAAATTCGATCGCGTCTATCACATGGACGTCCGTATGCAGGTCACCGAAGACGGTGGCAAAACTTTTCGAAAAGTGGGTGAGTTGCACAAGCACGTCGACAACCATGCGCTGGTGTTCGACCCTCACGACCCCGACTACCTGCTGGCTGGTTGCGACGGCGGATTGTACCAGAGCTGGGACTTGGGCGCGAACTGGAAGTTCATTGCGAACTTGCCCGTGACCCAATTCTATAAGGTCGCCGTGGACTACGACGAGCCGTTCTACAACGTCGTCGGCGGCACGCAGGACAACTCGACGCAGCACGGACCCTCGCGTACGGACAACCGGCACGGTATCCGAAACTCGGACTGGATGATCACCGTTTTCGGGGATGGGCATCAGCCGGCCATCGACCCGACCAATCCCAACATCATCTACTCCGAGTGGCAGCAGGGGAACCTCATCCGACACGATCGCAAGACCGGCGAGGTCACCTACATCAAACCGCAGCCCGCTGCCGACGAAGAGACGGATCGCTTCAATTGGGACTCACCCATTCTGATCAGCCCGCACGACCCTGCTCGATTGTATTTCGCCAGTCAGCGCGTATGGCGCAGCGACAATCGCGGCGACACCTGGGAACCGATCAGCGGCGACCTCTCGCGCGGGCGCGATCGATTGCAGCTACCGATGATGGATCGTGTTTGGAGCTTCGACGCCCTGTGGGACTTGAGGGCGATGTCAAAGTTCGGAACGGTGACTTCCCTCTCCGAGTCGCCGGTCCAAGCCGGGTTGATCTACGCCGGAACGGATGATGGACTGGTTCAGGTCACCGAAGACGGCGGCCAAAGCTGGCGCAAGATCGAACGCCTTCCCGGCGTACCGGAGTTTTATTTTGTAAACGACATCAAGGCCGATCTGTACGAAGAAGATACGGTCTACGTGTGCGTGGACAACCACAAGACCGGCGACTTCACGCCCTACGTTTTAAAGAGCACCGATCGCGGCGCAAACTGGACGTCAATCGTCGGCGACCTGCCCGAGCGCCATCTCGCATGGCGCATCGTACAGGACCACGTGAAGCCCGATCTTCTCTTCCTCGGTACCGAGTTCGGCGTTTTCTTCACGGTCAACGGGGGCGGTGAGTGGATCAAACTTAGCGGGGGTGTGCCCAACATCCCCTTCCGCGATCTCGTCATCCAGAAACGCGAAAACGATCTCGTCGGCGCCACGTTTGGACGGGGCTTTTACATTCTCGACGATTACTCGCCGCTCCGTGAAGTTTCCGAGCAGATGCTGGAACAGGAGGCCGAGCTGTTTCCCGTTCGTAAAGCCTGGTGGTACCTGCAGCGACGTACGCTCGGCTTTGGCGAGAAGGCGTCACAGGGCAGCGCTTTCTTCACGGCGCCCAACCCGCCTTTCGGCGCGGTGTTCACCTACTATCTGAAAGACGCGATCGAAACGCGTAAGGAAACGCGAAAGAAGGCGGAGAAAAAGATCGCCAAAGAGGGTGGTGACACGCCGACGCCCGGCTGGGATGCCCTCCGCGCCGAAGAGCTTGAAGAGAAGCCCGCGATCGTTCTGACCGTTCGAGATTCAGCCGGTAAGGTCGTCCGCCATCTCACCGGTCCGGTCAAAAAAGGCATCCACCGCGTGTCGTGGAGTTTGACCTATCCATCGACAAGGCCCTGGTCGCCTCCGCGCAAGAAGGAGGATCGCCGCGATCCCGGGCGGAATCCGGACGACGGCATGCTCGTCGCTCCCGGAACGTACACCGTTTCCATGGCCAAGAGGGTCGAAGGCAAGTGGACCGACCTGGGCAAGTCGCAGAGCTTCGAGGTCGTTCCGCTCGGTGACGGGGGGACCTTGCCGGGCATGACGCCTCAGCAACTCGACGAGTTCAAACGCGACTACGCCTCTGTGCAACGCTCCTCGGGAGGTACGAGCCGGGTATTGAAAGATACGTCTGCTCGGCTCAAGGCGATTCGACAAACGCTTGACCGCTCCACCATAGGTGACGTCGCTTTTGGGGACGAGGTGCGGGCTATGGAGCGTCGCATCGCCGCGATGCAAGAAAAACTCAACGGTAACGACCGCCGTAGGCGTGCGAACGATCCTGGTCCGGTATCGATTTCGAGTAGACTTAATGTGGTCGGCTTGAGCGTACGATCTTCGCTGCAAGGACCAACAACGATGCACCGCGAGATGTACTCGACTGCTAAGATCGCATTCGCGGAGTTGAAGAGCGAGCTGAGTCAGTTGGTCGAAAACGAACTGCCGGACCTTGAGCGTCGACTCGACGCGGCCGGTCTACCCTGGACGCCGGGACGCGGTGTACCGAGCGACTAACGAGCAAACGCTCGCGTGAGCGCGAGAACAGGCGTCAGTACGACGAGCTGGATACGTTTTTTGGAACCGTTGAGCACGGGGGCGGCGTAGCTACGCCGCAATCGGGTTTTCCCCTCTGCATGATCCACACGCACGCTATAGCGGACCAGTGAAGCCGCTCCCGAAGAGTCGGTAATCGTCGAGGTCCGTATCGCAATCGCCATCCAGATCGCCCAGCGGTCGCCCGGCACTATCCACGCTGGTTCCAATCGGTGTTGCCCGGCAAACGTCGGCGAAGTCGCAGACGCCATCAAAGTCCGTGTCGGTCCCGGGCACGCTCAGCGCTGGACAACTGCCATCGTGTAACCAGCATAACTCGGGGAAGGGACAGCCCTTCCCCGC
>JADFRO010000310.1 GCA_022561255.1 Planctomycetota bacterium
CGATTTGTGTTCGGAATCCGGGCGCATCGGTTGCCGGTCGGACGGCTCGATCGGGTATCGAGGAGAAAACTTTTTTGTGGGTTTCTTTGAAAGCGGGTGAGGCGAGTGGGTTCGTCAAATACAGCGCTGAGCGTAGTTTACAGCTGAAAAGCCTTCCAGCAGATTCGGTGGTATCAACCCTGTCAGGGAAGCTGTCACCCGATGCGTCGCCGTCAAGGCAACGAGCGGATTCTGCCGACATCTTGAGTTATCGCGCCGGTGGAAACGGCGTTTGTACGGCTTGAAGGCTCAGGATGAGCGGTATGTCGCAGTGGACGACTTTGGCGGCGCGCGTGGGTGGGAAGTGGCAGCTTCCGTTGCTTGTGGTTTCGACGGTGACGCTGCCGGCCTCGGTTGTGATGTTACGGCCCAACGCCGGAAAGCTCCCGCTGAAGGAAGCGAGCGAGACGCTCGAAGTGTACATTTCGAGTGGTGCCTACGAGCGTGCGATCGAATTGGGCGAGATTCTGGTCGCCCGCGACGACTGCGTCGATGAGGCATGCGCACCGGTACACCTTCAGATGGCGCGGGCGCGTTTCGGTCTGGCTCGTCGAACGTCCGCGCGGACGCCGGCAGCGGGCAAAGCGGTCCTGGAACACTATCGTGAGGCCGCGAAATACCGTCAGCGTTTCACGGCAGCGGACTACGAGCATCTTGGCCAGTCGTTGGAGTGGGACGATCAGTTCACGGCGGCGCTCGATTGGTACGACAAATCGGTCGAAGCGGGATTCGACAACGCGTTGGAGTTGCGTCGCCACATGTTCATTTTGCGGCGCGACGCCGTTGATACGCCGCTGGAGGAGTTGAACGAGCATATCGACTTGTTCCTTGCGGATGCGGGTGACGACCGCCTGGACCTGCGCCTTTGGGGGATCCAAGAGAAGCTCTACGTCCTCGATGCGCTCGGCCGGATTTATGAGGGGGAGACGGTACTCGCGTTGGAGGAGGATCGCTTTGTCGGCTCTGATCTTCAGAACCGGTTTCGCTACTACGGGGCGTGGATCTCATACAGAATGGGGCGTTTCGACGAGGCTGAGGCGCGCCTCCGCACGCTGCGAAACCGTGTCGACGAGGGCGACGTTGTCAACGCGATGTCGGGCTGGTTGTTAGGAAGCGTCGTGTTGTTTGACGGTGCTCCGCAGCGGCCGCTTGAGGCGTTGTCGTTTTTCGAGGATGTGGTGGGCAATCATCCGGAGGGTCCGTACGTCGTCGCGAGCCGCTTGGGGATGGCTGAAGCGTTCGCATATCTCGAGCGGCACGAAGAAGCTGCGGCTGCTTATCGGCAATCCATCGAAGAACTGCAAGCTCCGCACGACCGGCGCCTTCTCAATCGCGACGTCGTACGAAGTTCGCTCGGTGTGATTGCGGAGCGCGAGCGCCGGGCGGGACACCTGCAAGCGGCGCTTGAGTACGCGGAGCTCGCGGTGAGTTTGATTGATCGCCGAAACGTCGATCAATCCGTCGTTTATCTGCAGCAGCTCGGTCAGATTCAGGCGCAATTCGCCGAGCGACTTACGGTTGAGCGTACCCGTGAGCGCGAGGCACCGGAGTTGCAGGTGCAGCAAGCGGATGCCTTCGCGCGGCGTTTCGATCCGCAGGAACTGTTCGCTGCGGGAGGGGAGACGTTCGCGGAGTTGGCCAAGATCGATGTGGATAATGAGCGGCGCTCGGCCCAAGCGAGTTGGCAGGCGGCGGAGATGTTCGGCAAAGCGGGGCAGCGGCGAAAGGCGATTCAACGCTACCGGGAGTTTTCAGTTGAAAGGCCCACCAACCGACTGGTTCCACGAGCGCTTCTCCGTATCGGCCAGCTTCATCAAGCCGCCGGACACTTGGATCGTGCCGTGGAAGTATACCAGGATGGCTATCGTCGTTTCCCCCAGACGCTCGACGGAATCCGGATGCTCGTGCCCATGGCGGAGTGTTACGTGTCGATGGGGCCCGATCAGCTCGACCTGGCGGAGAAAACGCTGCGCGTCGTGCTCGACGATGCGGACGTGTTCACGCCGGACGCGCCGGAGTTCGCGGACGCCCTCTTCCTTCTGGGCGATGTGTTGGAGCGGCAGGGGGCGTACGAGCGGGCGATCGCGACGCTCGATGAGGTGCTCACCCGATACCCCGCTGATCCACGTGTGTGGCGTGCTCGGTTTCTCCTGGCAGATTCCTATCGTCAGAGCGGTTTGGCGCTTCGACGTGAAGTCGCCGACGCGAAGTTCGAGGGGGAGATCGAGCGCATTCGTAGCGAGTCGCTGTCGCGCTTCATGGCGGCGCAACTGCTCTATCGCCAGCTGATCAAACAGTATGAACTTCGTGGTTTGGCTCGGTTGAAACCTCTGGAGGCGGTCTATCTGCGGCACGCCTATCTGTATGAGGCGGATTGTTACTTCGAGGCACAGGACTACCGCCACGCGTTGAAACTCTATGAGGAAGCGGCGGGGACGTACAAGCGTCTTGCGTCCGGTTTGGCTGCGTACGTACAGGTGATCAACTGCCACGTTTTTTTAGGGCAGCCGCGTGAGGCGCGTGCGGCGCTTGCCAGAGCCCAGGTGCTGGTGAAAACGATGAGTCCAACGACGTTGGCACGACGCGTTTCTCCGCAGACGCGCGAGGATTGGCAGGCTTACTTTGATTGGTTGGCAGAGTCGGAACTGTTTTAGATCGATCTTCGAGCTTTCGTCGCGCTGTCTGTTTACGCGGGCCCGACGGAATCCGTCGACGGCTGCAGGTGGCGAGGCGCGGAAGCGAAGTTCGACGCAACGGGAGGCGTAGCTGGGATGACGATGACCCAAAGATCGCCCGTCGATGGCGTGGATGATCCCCAGGAGGTGTTGGGATTGCTGCGTCGCCAGGATTCGTTGTACGCGAAGCTCGAATCTTTCGCGGACCGCCAGCGGACCCTGGTGACCGCCGACGATGTTGGACCGTTGCTCACGGTCCTGGCGGACCGTCAGCGTCTGGCGGGTGAGCTCGCTGAGATTTCGCAGCGGCTTGGGCCGGTGCGTCAGCGGTGGTCGACGTACCGAACATCTTTGACGCGGCCGCAGCTCGATGAAGCCGAGCGGCTACTGGATGGCGCGGCGGACCGTCTTAACCGTGTCATCGCCTGTGATGAGCAAGACGCACGCGTTCTGTCGGTTCGTCGGGAGGCTGTCGCTCGGGCACTTCAGGTAAGTCATTCGGCGGGCGAGGCGATGCAAGCGTATCAACAGAACGCCCAGAGGACGGGGCGACTCGATTGTACGGACGAGGTTCAATGATGGTTACGGCGGCGCAAAAAAGGGCGGCGGATCCCGAGCTTACGGCGATCCTGCGGACGTACAACGACGTAACCGAACGTTTGAAGCGTTCCCACGAGGCGCTGGCGGGTGAGGTGCATAGACTTCGCGACGAACTTGAGGAGAAGAACAAAGAGCTTCAGCGACGCGAGCGCCTGGCGGCGTTGGGTGAGATGGCCGCCGGCGTCGCCCATGAGATTCGCAATCCGCTCGGGGGCATAGGGTTGTATGCCTCTCTGCTGGAGCGGGATCTGAAAGATCGCCCGCAGGAAAAGGAAATCGCGCGACGGATCGGTGTTGGCGTCGCCAATCTGGAAACAATCGTGCGTGACATTCTCGCCTTCGCCGGCGGAGCGGAGCCCAGGTTGGAGCGCGCTGAGGCTGCGGACGTCGTCAAGAGCGCCGTCGCGCAGGCGTCAGTACACGCGGAAGCCAAGCGCGTAAAGGTTGATGTGGACGATGCGGTGGGCG
>JADFRO010000311.1 GCA_022561255.1 Planctomycetota bacterium
TGTAGACGTCCATGACCGACTTCAACGAAGTTTGATCGATGCGCTTGATGCGCAACGTTTCCTCGCGTTCGAGCTTGCCCTCGATGTCGTCCAAATTCGGCAGCTTTCCGGGCGGGTCGAGCCGCTGAAAGTAGACGTTGGGAATACCCGTGATGACGTGGAAGTGTTTGGAGTAGGGCAGGAGGTTGAGAAAGATCAGGACCAGCGCCGAGTGCGTCCAAAAGCCGAGGTGCTTGAGCGTCACCAGCGCGTCGTCCGACAGTCCCTCGACGACCTGCGCGGCTAGCGACCCAGCCGGTTCGTGCCACGTGAAGGCGACCGGGCCCGGTTCCAGCGCGGCGAGCTCGTCTGGGGACAGTTCCCTATACGTTGAGACGGGCACCTGCCCAATCACGTTCCCACGCTCGTCCGTGACGTCTCGCATCGTGATCACTTCTCGTTTGTTCGGCTCGCCGGGGAAGCGCCGCGGCGTGACCATCAGTGGACCGTTCGTCTCGGACGGGTGTGGTTTCTCGGGGCTGATCTTGGCCGCGATTTCGGTCAGCGACGACTCCAGAGGATTGAACTTTGGCCGAGCGACCCGTGTGATGGGCGGCGGCGTCCGAGCGGCAAGGGCGATCGACGCGCCGTCGTAGAAGATGTCCGCGAACATCATCACTACGATAATGCCGAGAATGACGAGGCCTTCGGTGCTCAGCGTCATGCGCCCGAGGCGCTTGAACACACGGAAGTAAACGAATACCAGCGCGCCGAAAATCACCAGAACGGCGAACAAGTCCTTTAGGAACGAATAGATGTGCCCTAGCGTCTGCTGCGGGCCGAAAAACCAAAAGTTGAACGACTCGTCGTAGCCGCGACCCCAAAGGATCAGCGTGCGCAGCAATAGCACCGTGAACCCGGAGAAGATCAGCATGTGGGCGAACCCCGCGAGCGGGTAACGCTGCATGCGGAGCTGCGCTATGCCATATTTGATGGTGCGGCGGATGCGCTCGGACGGCTGGTCTGCGCGGTTTTCCTTCGCCCCGACCATCATCAACCGCCAGCGGCGCAGGCTGGAGTACGCAAAAACGCCCCAGCCGACGACGAGTAGTAATGTGATTGCGATGGGGTTCATGATGCGCTAGCCGTTCGTGTGGGTTCGACGTGGGCATCGCCGAGCTCTGCGGTCATCGCCCGTACTAACGTGAGCCAATCCATCACGCAGCGTAAGCGATGATTTCAACCTCGGCCCCGTTCTTCACGGCGATTTCCGCGCGGCGCTCTAATTCACGCGTCACGCTCTCATCCAGGTAATACTCGCCGCAATTCTCGCACACATCCGCCGGGACGTTCTTGAAAATGATTGTGCAAGGGCCGCGTTGCAGCGTCACCGTCGTGTGACCGGGTTTCGCAGTGCCATGTTTGCAAATCAAGCAAGTCATTGTTCTCTCCTACGCTTGTAGTCCTCGGTCCAGAGTTTTGAGTCCGGGACATACGCGGTAACGACATAGGCTGTCCGCTCTGCTTCATTATAGGCCAGGATCACATGGAGTGGGCGTTTGCGGCGCCCAAATCCCAGAAGCAGGTCGCTCGGATACGGCCGATCCTCGGGATAAGATGCGATGATCTCGCCTCTCTCGGCCACAGCTTTGACCTCGTCAACGGAAACACTCCGGGCAAACATCTGCCGCAGCGCATGTCCGGTGAAGCGTAGAGATTCAATCGCCCGCTTCTGTTTCAACGATTAAGGCCTCCTGGGTACGACTTGCGTCGTAAGCGGGACGCTGGCCGCGGGCGACGACTGTGGACTTTACCCCTTTAGTTGTCGCAGCTCCTGCGTCAACAGCGGCACGAGCGTAAACAGGTCGGCGACGCACCCATAGGTAGCCACCTTGAAGATCGGGGCCTCCTGTTTCGTGTTGATCGCGACGATCACCTTGCTGCCGCGCATGCCGGCTAAGTGCTGGATCGCCCCGTCGATTCCGCAGGCGATGTAGAGTCGCGGCGTAACGACCTTTCCCGTCAGGCCGACCTGACGCGTGTGGGGTTGGTATCCGGCGTCGCAGGCCGCCCGCGATGCGCCGACAGCGCCGTCGAGCACTTCCGCGAGTTCGTAAATGATCTTGAAAGCTTCTTCGGACTTCAGCGAGCGCCCGCCCGACACAACGATGTCGCCTTCGGTCACGTCCTTAACGCCCGATCCGGTCGCAGCCACCTCGTTGATTTTTAACCGCGTGTCGTTGTCTGATAGTGAGACGGAGACCGCTACGGTTTCCGCCGAGGCGCCGGCCGTCGGCTCACCGGCTGTGTAGGCGTTGCTGCGGACTGTGGCGATCTGCAGTCGCTCGCCCGATAGCCGGAACGTCGCGCTGAACTTACCGGCGTACATGGGCTTGGTAATGACCAGGTCGGCACCGTCGAGTTTTACCTCCGTGCAATCGATCGCGAGCGCAGCGCGTTTTCGAGCACCGACGCGCGACGCGAGATCACGCCCCATGAAGGTCGTTGGGATCAGAACTGTTTTCGGGTCAGCCGCATCTATTACGGCGCAGAGCGCCGTCGTATACGGCTGCGCCCGGTACAGCGCCAGCTCGCCGTCCTCGACGGTGTAGATTTTCTTCGCGCCGTACGCGGCCACGTCGGAGGTTAATCCGCCGACGCCGTCGCCGATGAGGCACGCTTCCGCCTGCCCGCCCGTCTCTGCTGCCAGCTTCCCAGCCAGCGTCAGGAGCTGAAACGAGGCCGGGAGGATTCGCCCTTGACGTTGTTCCACGAAGACGAGGATGTTGTTGGTCATACGTTTTGTACTCACTAAGCGCCCGAAGGGTCGGACGGGATGATTGTCATTGGACCGGTCGGAAACGCTACCCGCAACTCCGCCGTGATCTAGAGAACCTTCGCCTCCTCACGAAGCAAGCGGACGAGTTCTTTAGCCATCTCCTCGGGCTCACCCTCGATGAGCTTGCAGTCGGGTCGCGGTGGCGGCGGGGCGATGGAAACAAATTCCGCGCCTGCCTGCGTCGAATCTTCTCCGGGGATGTCCGCAGAAGTAATCACCTTCACCGGCTTCTTCTTGGCCTTCATGAGATTGGGAAGCGATGGATAGCGTGGTTCGACGAGACCCTTTTCGATGGTGAGCAGCGCGGGCAGGTCACACTCTACGATCTCCTCCGCCCCTTCGATTCGCCGCCGAGCGGTAAAGTGCTTGCCGTCGTCACTTATGTCGAGTCCTGTGACGGCTCCGACGTGCGGGATGTCAAGAAACTCAGCGAGCGCGGGACCGACCGCTCCGGCGTCGAGGTCGATATTGTACTTGCCGCAGAGGATCAGGTCGAAACCGTCCGCATCCTTCTTGATCGCCTCAGCGATGACGAAAGCGGCGAACAACTCGTTTTTCGACTCGAACTTCGGATCGTTGAGATGGATGCCGGAATCAGCACCCATCGCCAGGGAGACGCGAAGCGCTTCGCCGGCTCTGTCCGGTCCGAGCGTAAGAGCGACAACTTCCGTAACGTCGCTCCGCTTCTCCTTCAACTGCACGGCTAGCTCGACGCCGAATTCGTCGAAGGGGTCGGGTACGTGTTTAAGACCGGTCAGATCGATGCCACTCGTGTCGGGCAGCACCTTGATGGCTGCGTTGGAGTCGGGTACCTGTTTGACGACCGTAAGAATCCTCAACGTCGTGTTCTCCAGAATTTATCGAGTTTCCGCAACGCCACCCGGGCGGACCGCTCTACCGGGGACGGCATGGTAGCGGAATTGGGGGCGGCT
>JADFRO010000020.1 GCA_022561255.1 Planctomycetota bacterium
ACTTCTTCCTCTTCAAGTTCGCCGTCACGGCCATGATGGGCGTCGTCCTGGGCTACCTTTGCTGGGAGTCTCGATCGATCGTGCCGGCGATTCTTGCCCACGGATTGCACAACGCGATCGGCGTGCTGACAGTTGTTGCCCCGGACAAGATGGAATGGCTCATCGGGGCCGCCGATTCCGGCGCTGATATACAAGGGTCACACCTACCCGTTTCTGTTCTCGTCGTAGGGGGTGCTGTATTCGTGTGCGGACTGATCTGCGCGTCGCAGCGAGGGCTCCGGACGAGCCAAGCGCCTATACCGGCGGCGGCCGGGGGCTAGGCTATGCGATGATCAATCGTAGATGCGACGTTATAGGGAACGCTTCGGCGCGACGTATCCTTCCACCGGAGTAGAGACTCGTCCGAGCATCTGTTCACGACGGGAGGCGCGCCGTCGGGCGTCGGCTTCGGCTACGCTGTAAAGTTCTCTAAGAGTTGCGTTGACTTCGTCGGTGTCGAGCCGATTCAAAAGAGCATTGACTTTCGCTCGCGTTTCGCTGTCGCGTTCGTGAGATGTCTTGGACCATGGCGTACGCTTTTGGAGCATGGCGCAAAGCATGGATGCGTAACGGCCGACCGTCCGGCGTTTCCGTTCACTCATATTGCGTTCATCCGAAAGGTGCCCGACCTTTCGGTTAAACCTACGACGAAATGATAGCGTTTCAAGGAAAATCACAGGGCATAACGTCGGCATTTTCTGCGCCCTCCACCTCAGTTGTAATACTGGTAAGCGTGTTTGCTATCCGTGTTTGCCCGATCTCCCCGAGTTTGCCATACGCGATCAATCTCCGACGTGGTAGGGTTTTCCGTCGCGGAAGCGAGCCAGGCGGCGATCGAGCTCCTTGATGAGTTTTTCGTCACCCGTTCTTCGGGCGACGCTCTGCGCGCGCTCGGCGGCGGCAACACTTTCCTGGAAGCGACCAGCCTCGGCGAGCGATGTCGCCCACGCCATCAAGGCTGTACCATCCAGGCCGCCATGCGCATCACTGATTCGTTTTGCGAGTCTCTCCGCTTCCTCACCGTTGCGAACAGCCGCATCCGGATACGTCGAGAGAAGATCCACCAAAAACGCGGCGGATTGCTCGTCGCTTGGTGCGCTTGCGACCCGTCTTCGTAGAAGCTCCGCAGCGTCGACCGCGCGCTGCTGAACAATCAAGACTTCCGCCAGCTTTGCGTACGTCGGCGCGTACGCCGGATCCAGTTTTACCGCCAGAGAATAGTGGGCTATAGCGAGATCCACGTTCCCGATTCGTGTAAGCAGCGCCGCAAGATGACGAAGGGCGACCACGTCCGACGGATTCAGAGCGAGTCCTTTGCGATACTCCGCGAGGGCCCCACGCGGATCAGCCATCAGCGACAAGGCGTCTGCGTAGTTGACGTGCGCGATCGAGCTGTTGGGGCTGACCTCGACCGCGTGGGACCATAGCGTTAGCGACGAGAGCCAGATGTCCGACTGCCTGAACGTGGCGTGCATCGACGCGACGACGACCGCTGCGACCGAAAGTGTTGCACCCGCGCGAAGTTTTGCATTCCGCGACCACAACCTCGTCTGCGACAGACGGTACAATCCCGTACCGGCGAGCAGCGCGAACCCCATGCAGGAAAGATAGCTGTAGCGGTCAGCCACGAGTTGCGGCCCGCTCTGCACGAACCCCAGGACGGGGAAGATTTGAACGGTGTAGAACGCCAGCGCCGCGGCGATAGCCGGAAGGCGCCTACGTGTCGCAATTGCGAGCACAAGGAGTGCGACGACCGTCGCCGTGCCCCACAAAAGCATGGAACCGAACAGCACCTCGCGCGACGGGATCGGATACAGCGGGCCCAGGTTGCTCGGCCACAACGTCTTCCAAACATAAAACGCCAAGCCGTAGCACGACCCAGCGAGGCGCGAGGGGATGTCGTACTCGGCGAGCGGATACATCGCGCCCTGTGCAGACTGTGCCGCGAGGGCACGCAGACCTGCTCCAGCCGCCAGGACGATCAGCGGGAGCTTTTCGATAATCAACCGGCGATGCGATGTGGGACGGCCGCTTTGCCCGCGCCGCCACCGCCGAAGCGGATATATATCCAGAATCAGCAACACAATCGGCAACGATACGGCACTCGCCTTGGCCAGAAGCGACAGGACGCAGCAAAGCAGCATAAGTAGATACGAGCGGATACGTTGGCGCGATGCAGCCTGATAGGTTAGCGCGTCCGGGTCGGCCGGCGTCGTGGCGTATCGAAGGTAGAACAGGATGGATAGGACGTAGAAAAGCCCGCTTAGCACGTCCCGTCGTTCGGCGAGCCATGCGACTGATTCGACGCGAAGTGGATGGATCGCGAAGAGAACGGCTGCCACCCCAGCGCAGCACAACATCGGCGGCGACGAGACAGGTGGGGGGTGTGGGGTCGTCGGAACGTTTACGTCACCCGCCCATCGATCCCGTTGTGGCGCGCCGGCGAATCGCAACAGGCGGATCGCCACAAAGAAAAACGTCAGGGTCGTCAGGGCATGGAGCACGACATTCGTGAGGTGGAACCCAAATGTTTCACGCCCCCAAATCGCCCAATCAAACGAGAACGTCAGCCAGCTCAACGGCTGAAAATGGCCGGTGTACGACGTGGTGAACATCCACCAGAGGCCCGGTCCGTCGAGGCTGCGATATCGCGTCTCGAAGAGCAGCATGTCGTCGTCGTCCCAGCCGACCAGTCCAGCCGTTAACGCTGGCATGAACGCGAGGAAAATCAGTGCGACGAGACCAATCGGGACACCCCAGCGCCAGAATCTGGATGCCTCGCTCGACCTGTGTAAGTCCACGTGACGATCGGGGGAATCGCAGGAGATTTGCGGGTTCGTCTCCGCCTCCGAGGAAGCGGCACCCTGTAGCGAATCCTGGCCCATCGTCGCATTCTACGATTGTAGTGGGGACGGGCAACGCCGCGGCGCCCATTGTTCAAAACCCCAACGACGCCCCGGTCGATGTATGTTGTGCAAGCTACGCGGTTGCCTTGACGCGGCGTCGCGAAACGAGAAGTATTGAAAGGGGTCCGGTAGTCTCGACTCGTCGGGAGACAGTGGATTGAGCAGGAACCTGAAGATAATGTGGTGGGCGACCTGTGTGATCACCGTGATGCTCGCTGCAGCCGACGTCTCGTCGTCACACGCGGGCGAGCGACCGCTCAATGCACCTGCTACGGCTGACGAGATCGCGTCGCTCATCCGTAACCTGAGCGATCCGGACTACAAGACCCGCACGTACGCGACGCGGCGTCTCTGTGGCGTCGGCATGGCGGCCTACGAATCTCTCCAAAGAGCTGCAGACAGCTCCGACGCCGAGTCGGCCCTTCGTGCCCGACGGCTGATCACCACGCTCGACGCCCTACGCTTTGCCGGAACCGAAGTGTCGATCGCCTTCTCAAAGCCTAACATCGATTGGCACGACGAAGTGGACTTACGAATCACGATCTTCAATCGATCGGCGTACCCGGCTAAGATTCCGTTCGAGATGCAACCGCCGGATGGGGACGAATCGGACGCCAAGCAGGTGGGCGTCATGCTCGACACCGCGGAATGGCTTTATGTAACGGGACCGAGTGGATCGGAGGTCGAGCTCCGACTGGACGATATTTTAATGGATGAGGCCGTGGGCGAGGCTGTGCAAGATCGGTTGGCTGCGGGGCCGCATCGCACACTCGCGCCTGGCGAACGAGTGACGATTGTCGCACGCGCGTTCAATCGCGGATGGGCTCGATTCCCCTTGCTCGATCACGGAAAGTACACGGCGATTCTGGATTACACGCCGCGCTGGCAAGACTCGGCGCTGAAGGAAGCGAAGATCGGTCGTGTGTTGAGTAACGCCGCCGTGATCACCGTCGACGAGGCAGCGCCGGCGGCTGTTTCTCGTCACGGCGTGGAGGCGGACGTCGTGATCGAAGTCGACGCGGACGTTCTCGTCGCGCGATTGACCAACCGCACCGATCACGCGCTATTCGTCAACACGAACTTCGGGCATTCGCTGCCTTTCGCCGAAGGCCACTGGAACTTCGAGTCCAGCAAAACGCAGCGGAAGGCCTCCATCGCTACTCAGGCCAACGCCTCGTGGGAGCAGTTCGATCCCGCACGCCTGGTCGAAGTCGCTCCCGGAGATGTCATCGAGCTGACGCGCACAAAGCTGGTCGACGTCAAGAAGATGCTCGCACAAGCCGGTGTCCCCAAACTCAGCGAAGGCGGGTTCATCTATTTTGGCTACTCGAATCGTTGCGACCGACGATGGCAGGCACGCGAGGGGCAGGCGCTCATCGCGGACCCCAAGGCACCCTCGATTCTGCAAAACCCGCTGCCCCGACGGATGTTATCCACGAGACAGACCAGCAACCGCCTCGCGGCCGAGATTCTTCGTTGAGTGGTGTGGACCTTCGGTGAGTCTCGATTCGTTTGACGCTTGAACGAGTGGTTCCTAGAATCCGCGCCAATGACCGACGACATCGGGCGATCGTCTGAGCCAAGCACTGATCGCGACCAGCGAACTGCGCTCGAACCTTCCCGCATGTCCTTCGGCGATCACCTGGACGAGTTGCGACGGTGCCTGATGCTCGCGCTCGGCGGTGTCGCGATCACGACCGTGGCCGCATTGGCCATGGGCAACCACATTCTCGAGTTTATCTTCCAACCGCTCTGGTTCGTCCAGCAGGCCAACGGACTGCAGCCGCGGGTTCAGGCGCTGTCGCCGATCGACGGGTTCGCTTCCTATCTGAAGATCGGTTTGATGACCGGTCTGATCGTCGCCATGCCGTGGGTGTTGTATCAGGTCTGGCGATTCGTAGCGTCGGGCCTATACGAAAAAGAGCGTCGCTTCGCGACTCGCTTGACGATCGCGTCAACCGGTTTGTTCGCTGTGGGCGTTCTCTTTCTCTACTACATCGTTCTGCCGATCGTTCTTCAGTTCTTCATTACGTTCAACAGCAGACTTGATTCCTCAAGTGTCCGCGCCACGGCGTTCCAGAGACTTCTGACCTCCGAGAGTCCCGAGCCCCAGCCGGTCGCGCCCGACCTCGACACCTTGCACGTCCCTGTGTTCGACGAAGACCCGGCGGATCCGGACGCCGGCGAACTCTGGGTCAATGCGCAAACGCGACGGCTCGTTCTTCAAACGCGAACGGGGCCGTGGTCGATCCCCTTTGAACCGGGGGCGACCGTACACGCGGTGGAGAGTCAGTTCGCGATTTCAGCGTACATATCTTTTGTTCTGATGCTCGCCTTGGCGTTCGGCATTGCCTTCGAGACACCTGTGGTTGTATTTTTCCTCGCCTGGACCGGTCTTGTTACGACCGCCAAGATGGCAAGTTCCAGGAGGCACGTCCTCGGCGGGATGGTCATAATGGCTGCGGTGATGACGCCGCCGGACGTGGTCAGCCAGTTACTGCTCGCGGGTCCGATGTACGCGCTCTTCGAGATCGGTATCTGCGTTGCTAAAGTCGTTGAACGACGACGCGTACAATAAAAGCGCCCGATTTGCGCCCCGCGGCGCTGCAGCCGTTTCGCAGGGGGCTTGAGGCGGGGCGCTCGTCTTACTTCAACTGTCCGATCAGTTCACGCACCGACGAGAGACCGCGCCGTTTCAAGTATGTCGTCAGCCCCTCACAGATGTGAATCGGAGTCGCGGGTTCGACGAACAGGGCGGTTCCGACGGCGACGGCTGTTGCTCCGGCGAGGAAGAATTCAACTGCGTCCCGCCAATTCATGATCCCGCCCATCCCGATGATCGGCACGTTCGCACCCTTGGCCACCTGCGAGTAGACACGATGCACCATGTGAACGGCGATCGGTTTGATCGCCGGCCCCGACAATCCGCCCGATCGGTTGGCCAGCATCGGTTCCCACGTGTCAACATTGATCGCCATTCCCTGGATCGTGTTGATCACCGAAAGGGCGTTCGCTCCGCCTTCGATGGCTGCGTCCGCCATTTCGACGATGTCCGTGACGTTCGGTGACAACTTGACGATCAGCAACGCACGTTTCACTTCCTTGCGGACCGTCGAAACGAGTTGGGCCAACCGCTTCGGATCGGTTCCGAACTCCAGTCCGTCGGCGACATTGGGGCAGGAGACGTTAAGTTCCAGGCCCGAAACGCAGGGAATCGTGTCGAGGCGACGGCAGACGGTGCAAAAGTCCTCCGCGCAGTGACCCACTACGTTAACGAACACTGGTATGCCGAGTTGTTGTAGGAACGGTATCTTTTCTTCGACGAATCGGTCCAACCCGACGTTCGCCAGGCCGATCGCGTTGAGCATGCCGCCGGGCGTTTCGACCACGCGCTCGGGAGGATTTCCCTTGCGAAGCTCGGGAGAAACCGCCTTCGTTACAAATGCACCCAGACGCGACAAGTCCATCAGTTCCGCGTGCTCCGGGCCGTAACCGCTCGTGCCCGACGCCGTCATGATCGGGTTGATCAGCGAAACACCCGCCACGTCGACGGAAAGGTCGATCGACGATTCGCCAGAGGAGGGGCTCATCAGCCAGAGCATGGCGGGGAGGTGAGGCCGTGTCAACCGCAGGTAGCGCATGGACGTCGCACACGAGCCCGTTAGAATGGCGTCGCTGGAGTTAAGGGCCTGAACATGTCGAACGAGAACAGGAGCCTCGCCATCTTTCCGGGAATGTTCGACCCGGTGACGCATGGCCACCTTGACATCATCCAACGTGCATCGTGCTTGTACGACAGGCTGATCGTTGCCATCGGCGACAACCCGTTGAAAGATGAGGTTTTCACCTCTTCCGAGCGGCGTGAGATGGTTGTCGAGCACACGTCGAATCTGAAAAACGTCGAGGTGCAGACGTACAGCGGCTTGACCGTCGAGTTCGCCCGGGCGGTCGGCGCGCGGGTCATTCTGCGTGGCATCCGCGATACGGTCGACCTTCATGCGGAACTGGAAATCGCTACGGCCAACCGCGTCATGGGCGACGTCGAGACCGTTTTCCTGATGACGAGCGGTCCGCATGCCCTGACGTCGAGC
This sequence comes from Planctomycetota bacterium, assembly GCA_022561255.1. GTDB lineage: Bacteria > Planctomycetota > Phycisphaerae > UBA1845 > UBA1845 > JAJRUK01. The sequence goes on from JADFRO010000020.1 coordinate 7,037, forward strand.
ACGCTGATCAGGCAGATCGTCGAGATCGGTCACTACGATCACGATCGTCTTGCTCGCCTCGTACCCGTCGGCGTCGCCAAGCGATTGGAACAGCGCCTACGACACGACCGCAGTTGACCAGGGCCGCATCCACTCGGTGCGGCGAAACAGAGCTACGGTGCGTCGAGTCGTCTGAAACTTTCGACCACGACCAGAGCCCCCGGTCCGATTCCACCGGAGCTGCGTACGTAGCGCTCGACGTACCCGAGTTTTAGGTTGAACCGGACGCGCGCCAGGATCGACTCGCGCCGCCCCGCAAACGGGCCGGCCGGGTCGGAAAGATTCTCAAGTTCCGATTCCAACAGGTCGAACAAGCCATCGACCCCGTAGGTTTTGAGGGCTCCTCGTTCGAGCGGCTGATCGTTGACCAGAACCTCTGTAACGACTCCATCGCGCCACGCGACGTCGTATTGATTGCTGTGCATCCGATAGCGCAGCGCATACGCTCGCACGCCCGCGTTGTGCCATCGTTTCTGCGCGGTGGCGAGTCCATAGTGTGTGAGGGCATCCATCGGCTCGCGCAGTGCCAGTATGGTTGCACACAGACCGGCACCGAACGCGATCATCACGAGCACGATAGTTTTTTTGTTGGCTGGTCGCAGATCGCCACTCCTGAACGAAGCGAGCTGAGGAGGCCTCGCCCGTTCCCACCGCCTTGCTTCCAGGCAAAACGGCATCGCGAGCTAGACCGTCCGGTAATGTCGTCGAGCCCGTCGCCGCCGGACACCTGAGCGTTTCCGGAGCACAGCCCGCCGTTTACTCTCAACCCTCCGCTGGGGTCGTCCGAAAACAGTAGCAAGGACTGGGCGGTGCGCGCCCCTGACGTTCTACTAGTGAACGGGCTCGCTGTAAACGGTGATCCTGTCCCGCGCGCGTGGGGTGGGCGTTGTACGCTACATGTGCGGCGACAACCGCCGATGTTTTCAGGATGGATGGCAAAGCGTCGCTGCTTGATCTGTAAGAGTAAGAGATAGGTGCACAAACACGGAAATAGACCAACGACGTCCAAGCCAATGGGCGCCACGTCGCTGGGGCGCGCGGACCAATCGCTGGATGACGATCGCCCGTTCGCAGAAATTCGGCGAAGCCTCCACGACGTCGTACGGCTTCTCTCGCTGCACCGCTGGATGTTTTTCATCCCGTTTTGTGTTGTGAGTTGCGGAGCTTTCATCGGAAGTTTTTATCTGCCTCGAACCTATCGAGCGACGACCAGCTTCGAGGTCCGCAACGATCCGGTCATGAGCAACCTCCCGATGTCGGCGGGTGCAGCCTCATACAAATTCTTTCGCAAAACGATGGTGCGCGATCTGACCTCCGCCGAGAGCATGGCGGAGGTTGTTGAGAACCTCGGTCTGGTCGATGACGCGGAGCGCGATGCCAACGGCGAGCTAACACCGCAAGGTATTCGCACGCGCGATTCCCTCGCCCGCTCCCTTGGATCAAACCTGAGCATATCCACGGTCTCCGCGAGTGAACTCGTGGACGTCGTAAAGATCACCTACACCGGTCCGGATCCGACCATCGGGAAGCGGCTCGTCGACGAGGCGAAGCGGACCTACATCCGCCGAACCGGCATTTGGATTCACGAGTTTCTCGTGAGGCAACGCGACTACTTCCTCCGCGAGGCTGAAGAGGCTGGCGCAGAAGTGCTTCGGACCAAGCGAGAAGAAATCCAACTGCGGCTCGACAACCCACACGTAAACCCTACCGATCCGGGCGAGATATCCGTAAAGCTGGCTCAGCTCGAAGCGGAACGTCGCGACTTGCTTCTCCGGCGGCGAGAATATCAAGCGGAGCTAAATGCCCAACGTCAATTGTTGGCCGTCACGAATCCCCAGATTGTCAAAACATCCGAAAATGTTGACGCGTCGGGCGGTGAGTTCATCTCGCTCGAGGCACTGGCGATCGCAGACCAGATTCAGCACATTCGCGGGACGGTCAACCAGCTTCGGGAGAAGCGTGGAATGACCGACCAACATCCCAAGATCAAAGAACTGGTGGTGGATCGCCGGCGGTTGGAGCAGCAGCTTGCGCGCCAGCGCATGGTGGACCGCCAAACGCCCGTAGATGAAATTAAGTCGCGCCAGATCTTTGATTCCTCGTCCGTGTTGTCCTCATTGCGGGGGGAGCAGGCTCGATTCGGCGTTCAGATCGTTGCGCAGACAGGCAAAATCAAAGAGATCGACATCAGTCTGAAGACGAATCAAGCCGCCCTCGACGAGCTTCGCGGCGCCAAGGAGCAGGTGTTTGAGAAGCAGGAGGAGTTCGCGGACGTCCTCGGCAGCGTCAAGATCGCGAAACAGCGGCATGCCCGAATCAGTTCGACGCTGGAGAAGATTTTGCCCGCCATCAAGGCGCTCGAACAGAATCGGCTCCTCCAGTTTTCCGAAGGCCAGCCCGCACGAGGCGGCAGCATCCCCATCTCACCCAAAGCGTCGACAATTCTATTGCTCTCGCTCGTTGCGGGATTAGCGGTCGGAGCCGTCTTCGTCGTTCTGGCTGAGGTATTTGACCATGTTTATCGCAGTTCAGGGCAGGTCGCGCGAAGCTTGGGACTGCCACTCTTGGAGGCGATCGACGAAATTGTCACGGCTACCGATCGACGACGCTACATGGTGTACCACGCCGTTGTATCGCCGATTCTCGTGATCCTTTGCCTGGGCTTGACGGGTCTTACCGGTTCGATGGCCTACCTCAGCATCACACAACCCTGGACGTATGAAAGAATTCGCAGCATCCCCAACGCCGCGCTGGATCTGTTTTACGATACGCCGGCCGTCGCCGAAGACGCTCCCCCCGGCATCGATCCCTTAGACGATCCCTTAAACGATTTAGATCAGAATGACCCGTAGTAGCAGGGACGCTGCAAGACGGCCCTTTTTGAGGGGCCTCCGCAGAGCGCTCGTCTAAACGCGCGACGCCCGTCGCCCTAAAAAGCCCGCCCCCCAAACGACCGATAAAGCTTTAGAGTTCTTGATAGAGCGTCATGGAGGTTGTGCCGCGTGGATGTTCTCAGTCCAACATTTGGTGGGTCCGGTCTGGACCGGTTCCGTCAGCTTCTTGTTTCTCTGACCTGGCGGGACTTGCGCATCCGCTACAAGCAGTCGCTCCTGGGGATCGCATGGGCGGTTCTACTGCCATTCTCCATGATGCTCGTATTCACATTCGTCTTCACACGAGCCATCAACGCCGCAGCGCTTCTTCCGGTCGACATGCCCTACGCACTCTACGCCTACATAGGTCTGGTCCCCTGGACGTTCTTTAGCGCATCGCTGGGGGGGTGCGTAAACTCGCTGGTCGCCAACCGGAATCTCGTGACCAAAGTCTACTTTCCACGAGAAGTCTTTCCGCTCTCGTGCATCGCCAGCTCGTTCGTGGATTTTTGCGTCGCTTTGAGCGTCCTGGTGGCGCTGATGCTCTACTTTCAGGCAACCGGCCAATGGACGTTCACGCCGAGTTTGGCGCTGCTTTTTCTTCCCGTGGTTGTCATCGTTCAGATTGCACTAACGATTGGCCTGGGCATGTTCCTTGCAATGGCCAACCTGTTCTATCGCGACGTCCGTCCGATGTTCGGTATCGTCATCCAACTGACAATGTTCGTATCAGCCGTTGTCGTGCCCGTTCCGACGGGTGACGGATTGCTTGCGCGCTGCATCAGCCTCAATCCCATGGTGCCGATCATTGGCGCTTATCGCGACTGCGTGATCGCTGGAACGTGGCCTGATGCCGGCGGATTCCTCTATGCGGCGGCCGTCGCGCTAACGCTCATGATCGTAGGTTGGATCGGCTTTCGCCGAGCCTCATATCGCTTCGCGGAGTGCATCTAGATGACGAGTTCCGCGGTGACGTTCAATCATGTGTCGAAGCGATTCCGCCTGGGTGAGATGCACGATTCGCTGCGCGATCTCATGTCGGCTGCGGCTCGTCGCTTGACCGGTAGGCCGCAAAAGCGTGAGAAGACGACGTTCTGGGCGCTGCGCGACGTCGACTTTTCCGTCGCTCGCGGCGAGGCCGTCGGCATCATCGGTCCCAACGGAGCGGGCAAAAGTACGGTCCTCAAGTTGCTCGCCGGTATCCTGCGCGCCGACGAGGGCAGCGTAACCGTCCGGGGACGCTTGGCTGCGTTGATCGAGGTCGGCGCGGGGTTTCACGGCGACCTAACCGGCAGAGAAAACATATTTCTCAACGGTACCATCTTGGGAATGAGTCGCCGTGAGATTCGGACCAAGCTCGACGACATCGTCGCCTTCGCCGGGCTCGAACGGTTCCTCGACACGCCGGTCAAGCGATACAGCTCGGGCATGTACGCTCGCCTGGGCTTTAGCATCGCTTCACACGTTCAGCCGGACGTTCTTCTGGTCGACGAAGTCTTGTCCGTTGGAGATGCGGTCTTCCGACTTCGCTGTCTGGAGCGTATGCGCCGCCTCGTAGAGTGCGGTACGACGCTGGTCTTCGTGACGCACGACCTGAACCAGATGCAGACGATCTGTACGCGAACGATTGTTCTAGAGGGGGGAACCACTACGTTCGAGGGCGAGCCGCGAGACGCCGTCGCGCAGTACCTGGGTGCGATGTCGCGCGTCTACGCCGAGCGACCAACCGACGTCGCCGCCGAACGCGCCGGAGATCGATCCGTAGAGCTTCTGGATCTTCGGATCCTTAGCGACGGCGAAGAGGTCGTTTGGCTTGGGCCACGCGACGCGGTTCGTTTGGAGATATCGCTGAGACTCTCGCGTCCGATCTCGCAACTCATCGTCGAGGCCAATCTACGTGGAGCGGGCGGCGATGCGCTTGTCAGCGTCAATTCCGGTCGAAGCGACGTCTCATTCGACGCTGCGACGGGCGAACATCTTGTCACACTAACACTTCCGGAATTGCCCCTCGCGGGGGGGCAGTATTTCTGGAGCGTACGCGCCTGGGATGCCCAGCGCGGCACAACGGAACTCGACACGGCCTACCGTTACCCGATGGTTATCAACGATGATGGGCGAGCCACCGGATCCCTTTGCATTCGGCACGCTTGGTCGTTCCATTCGTCCCCCAAGAGTGTCGATGCCCACGAGGTAGCGCCGCCGACGCGAACGACCGGGCGAACCGGGGGAGTGGATCGTGAAGATCTGTCTGTTCGCTGACGCACAGTCGGTGCACATCCAACAGCTTGTGCCCGGGCTCCTCGCCAGAGGGCTCGAGGTTCACGTGCTGACCCACAAACCGGCGGAGCTACCCGGTGCGACCGTGGAACGTTTTTGTGTGCCGCCTGCCAGTTTGGCAAACCCGCGACGTTGGAATGGCAGAAGAGCCGCCTACCTCCGCAGGTTCCTTCGGCGATTCGATGTCGTCAACATCCATTTTCTGAGTGACTGGGGGTTTGAGCTGCTGGACGGATCGCCGGACGACCTGGAAGTTTTTCACGACGGCTGCGTTATCGTTACGGCGTGGGGATCAGACGTGAGCGACCCGCCGGGCGAAACGCCTGCATCCACCGATCTGATACGCAAGCGTGTTGCGATGCTTCGCAGCGCTGCAGCCGTGACCACCTGCGGGCCAACCTTCGCGGAAATCGTCGCGCGCTACGGGGGAATCGAGCGGGAAAACGTTCATGTGGTCCCGTTCGGTGTGAACACCGAGCTTTTTCGGCCTTCGGATCACCAACGTCGCGGACCGGACCACATCCCGCGCGTCGGGTTTTATAAAGGGTTCCGAGAAGTATACGGCGCTGAGTATCTCATACGTGCAATCCCAGGCGTATTGGCCGAGATCCCCGAGGCTCGGTTTGAGCTCATCGGCGATGGTCCGTGCTTGGAGAGCTGCCAAACTCTGGCACGCCGCCTCGGTGTGGAATCGAGCGTCGATTGGCTTGGGAGGCAGCGGCACGACGCGTTGGGGCGAATTCTCGATCGCTGGGACGTCTCGGTGATCCCGTCGATTCACGAAGCGTTCGGTGTAGCTGCACTCGAGTCGTCCGCAGCGGCCGTCCCGGTCGTGGCGTCGAATGTCGAAGGGCTGCGCGACACCGTAGTAGACGGCGAAACGGGCCTGCTCGTCGAGCCGAAGAACCCGGACGCACTAACCGATGCCATCGTCTCGCTGCTTGGCGACGACGAGAAGTGCGTCGGCATGGGGCGGGCCGGGCGGGCTATGGTCGAGCGTGCTTACGACTGGCGCGACGTTCACACGCAGTGGGTACGCCTTTACGAACGAGTTCTTGAAACCTCAGCCGTCATGGTTTAGTCGCGGGATCACCGGTACGCTCGATGAACGAAACGACGCTTCAAACGTATCCGCCTGAAGCGAGTGGGGGGGGCTCCGCGCTACGCAAGGTACTGATGATTGCCTATGCCTTCCCGCCTACGGGCGGACCGGGCGTCCAGCGACCTGCCAAGTTCGCAAAATACCTGTCGCGATTCGGTTGGATCCCGACGGTGTGGACCGTCGATGTAGCGCAGGGTCTGCCGCGAGATGCGTCGCTCCTCGACGACCTGCCGCCCGATGTAACCATTCTCACGCAGGGTGCCGGCGGAGCCGTTGCGAGCGTACGTCGCAAGCTCCGTGGGTTTCTTGATTCTGCTCCATCGTCGGTCGCGTCGCGTTTCGCAGCCGCACTCGATTGGCGTCTGCAGGCTTGGCACACCGCGGCGAGCTTTCCCGACGACTGTGCTTCATGGGCCAAGCAGAGCATAGCTCCGCTCACGCGCCTGATCGAGCGCGAGAACATTGAGGTCATCTTCTCGACGCTGAGCCCGCCGTCGAACCATCTTTTGGGGCTGGAACTCAAACGCCGAACCCATCGACCCTGGGTGGCGGACTTTCGCGATCTGTGGACCGACGACTATCGTTACAATGAGCCGTCGTCGCGCCGCCGCGCCGCCCATCGTCGCTTCGAGCAAGAGGTGCTCGACGAGGCTGACGCCGTCGTTGGCGTGGCACCGCGTCAAACGAGGATTCTAGCAGAGCGAACCGTCGACCAGTCAGACAAGTACTTCACGATCACCAACGGGTTCGATCCGGACGACTTTCTCGGGCCGGCACCGACACGGGCGTCAAGCGATCAACGGTTCGTTCTGACGTACGTCGGCCGTCTTGATCTTGTGCGAACTCACGACGAACTGTTCGCCGGCCTGCAAGAATTCGCAGATCGTAACGACGTCACGCCCGAGCGATTTCTACTGCGCATTGTGGGCCATGCGAACACTGAAACGCAAGGCAGAATCCGCGCCACGGGCCTACCCTGCGAGTTTCTCAATTACGTCGATCACACGGAGGCCGTCCGCGAAATGCGCTCCGCAGACGCACTTTTTCTTATCGCACCAAACGGTCCCAATGCAGAAACGGTGATCTGCGCGAAGGTTTTTGAATACCTCGCCGCCCGAAAACCCATTCTCGTCGTAGGCCCAGCCGACGGTGAGTGTGAGCGGATCGTTCAAGATTGTCACGCCGGCGTTAGCGTAACATTCGACCAGACGGAAATCGCAGGCGCTATGGGGCGGCTCTTCGATGCGTGGCGCGCCGGTTCGCCGTGTCCCGGAGCACGCCCGGAATCTTATCAACGTTACAGTCGCATCGAGCAGACTCGCAAGCTGGTCTCTGTTTTTGATCGTGTAGCCGGCGATGCTGCGACGAGCGCCGTCGCCTTCGGGGAGGCTCACGTCCGATGAGCGGTCCCAACGTCTCCGTGATCATCCCGACTTACAACCGCGCCCAGCTTTTACCGCGTGCGTTGGACTCTGTCGTTGCGCAGACGTATTGCGATTGGGAAATCATTCTCGTTGACGACGGTTCGACCGATGACACCGACGCGATCATCGACGGGTACACAAAGCGACTCGGCGACCGCTTCGTCAGCATAAAGCAGACAAATCGTGGAAGCAGTGCAGCGCGAAACCGTGGCATCGACGCGGCTCGCGGTCGTTTCATAGCCTTCCTCGATTCCGACGATGAGTTCCTGCCCACCAAACTTCAGCGGCAGCTTGCCCTCTTTCAGCGGTGTCCGAGTCTCGGATTCGTCTACAGTGACTACGCGATCATCGATCTTGCAGGTAAGCGCCAGGAAAGCGTCTTCGACGGCAAGTTCCCCCGTGCGAGAGCCGTCGCAAGTCGCGAGGTGTCGCCGGGACTTTACGTTTGCGAAGGATCGCTCTTCGACGACCTGATCGGCGGCTACTTCATCGCCACGATTGTGGGAATGGTTCGCCGCGAAGTATTGGGCTCGACGGTTCGTTTCGACCCCCGAATCGCTTACGCCGAGGAGTGGTTGTTTTATCTGCAAGTCGCCAAGCGTTGCGCCGTCGGATTCGTGGATGAGCCGTTATCCCTGCATCACTTCGTTCCGGACAGCCTCGCTCGCTCCGACAAGCACCGAAATACGTTGCGGTTCCGTCAGGTACTTCGCGCGATCGAGGAGTCCTTCAACGACCTAACTTATCGGCAGAGAGCTACGCTCGACAGGCAGTTGGCAAGGGTGTGCCTACAACTCGGCTACGATGCGAACCGCCTGGGTGATTTGCGAGGCTCGTTAAGCTATTTCGTCGAAGGGTTCGGTCGGCGACCTTCAGTTTCGTCGCTCATCCGTGCGGCTACCGCCGCGGGACGTTCGTGGAGGGCGAGCGCGGGTGGGGCGGTCACGCCCTCGCCGTCGAACGCTTCTCAAGAGCTTTCCGCCCTCGTCCGATAAACCAATGCGGCTCGCGCTCAACGCCGCGCGGGCACGCGATGCGGACCCCGGAACCCATGAATACCACCACTAGCCTAGCCTCCAGTTCGGCATCACACACCCGTGGGACAGCCCCGCAGGTGTGGGACCGCCTGTGGCGACACGTTCCCTCTGCAGCGCGCGACGATGAGTTGCTGACTCGCGAACGCCGAAGCCCTCGGTGGTCGCTGTTTGTCGCGCGGCTGGAAGCGACGTTCGGCTCTCTCGTGGGCCTGCGAACGATCGAGCTCGGTAGCGGACGCGGTGATCTTTCGGTTCTTCTGGCCGAGCGCGGTGCCGACGTGACCCTCTTCGACGCCAGCGACGTTGGGCTCGATCAGGCGCGCCGGCGCTTCGACAGAAGGAATCTACCAGCCTCGTTCGTTCGTGGTGACCTCCTGGGTCCGCTCGACGAGTGGACAGGGCAGTTTCACGTAGCCCTTTCATCCGGCGTCATCGAGCACTTCGCCGGCGACGAACGCACGCGGGCGGTTCGCGCCCATCACGAAGTTCTTCGCGACGGTGGCCTGACCATGATCAGCGTGCCCAACGCTCTCTGTCCGTCGTATCGCCTCTGGAAATGCTACCTCGAGCTGCGCGGATGGTGGCCTTACGGTCTGGAGCTTCCCTACACGAAGTCCGAACTTCTCCGTCGAGCGCACGACGTTGGATTCTTTCGGACTGATGCACGCTGCGTAGGTTTCTGGCAGTCGGTGGGGGACCATTGGGGTCGAAGCATCCTGAAACGTACGCCGGACTGGGCAAACCGTCGCTCTATCCTGGACAACGCGATGGGCATGTCGCTGCTCTTGTTCGGATGGCGTGACGGGGATCGGTCGTTAGGGGTGTCCGCATGAATGCCCTGGCGGCGCCCGCGTTACCGTCCGAGGCGGTAGCCCCGGCGGGAGCATCCCACGTTGCAGGCGAGTTCGATCCCGTCTCAGCTCACTTTCTGCATCGAGGCCACGGCGCCGAGTTCGAGATGGAAACGGACTGGGTGCGTGCCCAAATGCCGCCGTATGCTCAACGCGTTGTTGACGTGGGGTGCGGCGCTGGCGGACTGTTCCCTACGCTCGGCGAGCGGCGGACGATCGGCGTCGATTTCGTTGCGGAGGGACTCGCCCACACACGCGAGCGCTTTCCGTCCATTCCGCTGACTTGCGCAGGGGCAGACTGCCTACCCTTCGCGGATGCGTCGTTGGACACCGTCGCGCTTCAGCACGTCATCGAGCATCTGGCGCACGTGCGGGAAGCGCTGGCTGAGTGGCTACGAATCTTGAAGCCCGGCGGTTCGCTACTTCTGCTAACTCCGAACCGAAGATTCTGTGACCCT
>JADFRO010000312.1 GCA_022561255.1 Planctomycetota bacterium
CCGGCAAGTGGGCCTGACGGGCAAGGTCGTCACCCCCGCGCTTTACATCGCATGCGGCATCGACGGAGCGATTCAGCACCTGGCCGGCATGCGCGGAAGCAAGGTGATCGTGGCGGTAAACACCAAAGCGGAGGCTCCCATCTTCAAGGTCGCCAACTACGGCTGTGTCGCCGACCTGTTCGTGATGGTGCCTTTGCTCACCCAGGAGTTTCGCAAGCTGCTCGAACGGTGACGCGGCGCCTGGAGAAAACTTGATCGATGAATCCGATCGCCATGACACTGCTGCTCGTCGTTGGTCTGGGCATTTTCGCCTATTCGGCCAGTAGGCGCTGGCGACTGATGACCGCCGGCGCGCCCGAGCGGCGCTGGGATCGCATCGGCGAACGGATTCGACTTACGCTGCGCTACGCCTTCGCACAGCAGCGCATGCATCGCTACCCGCTGGCCGGCGCCGCCCATTTGCTCATCTTCTTCGGATTCCTCGTACTAATGCTGCGGTCGGTCATTCTGTTCAGCCGCGGTTTCATCGCCGATTCGAGTCTGCTGCTCTTTCACCCGCATTCCATCTTGGGCGACCTCTATTCATTGATGAAGGACGGGTTCGTGGTCCTCGTCATCATCGGTACCTTGGTCTTTTTCTACTTGCGTCTCGTCAAGAAGATCCAGCGCATGACGCAGAGTACCGAGGCTATCGTCATCCTCGGCATCATCTTCGTGATGATGCTGGCCGACATCTTCTACGACGGCGCACACCTCGTTCAGCTCGCTCGAACCGGCGCCGACGGTCTCGCGTTTCGCATGTGGGAACCGGCCGGCTCCGTGGCGGCGCTCGCTCTGCAAAGCGCCGGAGACGCAACGCTTACCGTCGTGGCTCACTTGGGGTTCTGGACCCATACGTCGCTGGTCTTGATCTTTCTGAATCTCCTGCCCTACTCGAAGCACTTCCATGTCATCACCGCGATCCCCAACGTCTATTTACAGAACCTCGATCCGCCCGGCAGGCTGGCGCCGATCGAGGACATCGAGGGTAAGGTCGAGCGCGAGGAGACGCTGGGTATCAAGCGGATAGACCAGTTTTCCTGGAAAAGTGTCCTCGATTTCTACACCTGTACCGAGTGTGGCCGATGCAGCGACCACTGTCCCGCGACCGTCACGGGCAAGAAGCTGTCGCCGATGCACTTGACCATCGACCTTCGCAACTTCCTCTACAAACACGAGGGTGCGATCATCGGTGACCCACAAGAATCGAACGGCGGAGAATCGATTCCGGAACACGCCAAAGATCTGGTCGACGGCATCATAGACCCCGAGGTCTTGTGGGCCTGCACAACCTGCCGAGCGTGCGAACAGGAGTGTCCCGTCTTCATCACCTTCGTCGATAAGATCGTTGACATGCGCCGATACCTCGTTCAGGAACGCGGCGAATTTCCCAAGGAACTTCAGACGGCGTTCCGTGGCCTCGAATCAACGTCCAACCCCTGGAACTTCCCAGCCGAAGATCGCGCCAAGTGGGCCGACGGACTGAACATCAAGACAATCGCCGAGAACCCCGACGCGCCGGTTCTGTTTTGGATCGGATGTTCCCCGTCGTTCGACGAGCGTGCCAAAAAGGTCACTCAGGCGACGGCCAAGCTGATGCAGAAGGCCGGCGTCGACTTCGCCATCCTCGGTCAGGAGGAAGCGTGTACCGGTGACCCGGCTCGTCGCGCCGGCAACGAATACCTCTTCCAGATGCTAGCCCGGCAGAACGTTGAAAAGCTCAACGGCTACGGCGTCGACAAAAAGAAGATCGTTACGACCTGTCCGCACTGCTTCAACACGCTTCTCAACGAGTATCCCGATTTCGGCGGCAAATACGACGTCGTGCATCATACGACGTTCCTGGCTGAGTTGGTCAAGCAGGGCAAACTCAAACCCGTCAAGCGCATCGACAAGAAAGTCGTCTATCACGACTCGTGTTATCTAGGCCGCTACAACGAAGTGTACGACGCACCGCGCGAAGTCCTGGGCAGCATCCCCGGACTAACGGTATTGGAGCCGAAGGAGACGCGCGATCGGGGTATGTGCTGCGGCGCAGGTGGCGCACAGATGTTCAAAGAGGAAGAACCAGGTACCGATCGCGTCAACGATGTCCGAACCCAGCAGCTACTCGATACGAAACCCGACGCGATCAGCAGCGCCTGCCCGTTTTGCATGCGCATGCTCACGGACGGACTAGCGGGAAAGAACCGCGAAGAGGTACCCCAACTCGACGTCGCGGAGATGCTGCTGGAATCGGTCATGAACGGCGAGGCGTAACCGCATCGCGCCGAGCCGCGGGCTTTAGCCCGCGCGAACGCTGGACGCAGAGGACCACCATCGACGAGTTCGTCGGTCCGGGTCTTTACAGAGCCGCGACCGTGAGGGAGCGGAAACCGAGCCGCGGGCTTTAGCCCGCGCGGACGTAGGACAACAAGAATCCACGACTGATGTTTTCGCATTAACGATTTCGAGCACCGCGCGGGCTAAAGCCCGCGGCTCAGGTTGCATGAATCAGATTGTACGGATCAGATTGCACGGCTCAGGTTTGGAAAGGAACAACAACAAGTTATGACCATAGCACGAAACATGGCCCGGTGGGCTACGCAGCTTAAGTACGAAGATTTGCCGGATAAGACCGTCCACGAGGTCAAGCGGCGAGTGATCGATTCGATCGCCACGACGCTCGGCGCATACCATTCGCGCCCAGCGAAAGTCGCTCGCGCCAAGGCGATGGCCATCAACGATCCGCCGCCGGCTGCAACCGTCTGGGGTACCACGCACAACACCTCCACCGAACTCGCGTCCTTCGCCAACGGAACCATGGTCCGTTACCTCGACTACAACGACACCTACCTGAGTAAAGAACCCGCGCATCCGTCCGACAACATCGCCCCCGCGGTAGCCGTCGCGCAAAACGCCGGCAAGACCGGCCGCGACTTGATCCTCGCAACCGTCATCGGCTACGAGATTCAGTGTCGACTCTGCGACGCTGCGAGTCTTCGGGCCGGCGGCTGGGATCACGTAACCTACGGCGCACTATCCAGTGCCCTACTCGCTGCCAAGCTCTGGGGTCTTTCCGAAGATCAGATGGAGCACGCACTCGGGATCGCCGGCGTGTGCAACATCACAACCAGGCAGACGCGGACGGGGCAGATTTCCGACTGGAAAGCCTGCGCGTTTTCCAACGCCGCGCGCAATGGCGTTTTCGCAACCGACCTCGCACGTCGCGGGTTGACCGGCCCCAACGAAATCTTCGAAGGCCCCAAAGGTCTGATGAATCAGCTTAACATTCACGGCGTCAAAGACCTCGTGCTCGGCCGCGACGGCGACTTCATGATCGACAAGACGTACATCAAGTTTTGGCCGGCGGAGTATCACTCGCAGTCCGCCATCGACGCCTGCCTTCAGCTTCGCCCGCAAATCGAGGGCAAGAAGATCGAGAAGATCCACATCGCCAGCTTCGAGGCCGCCGTCAGCATCATAGGCTCGGAGCCGGAAAAGCTCCGGCCGACGTCACGCGAAACAGCCGATCACTCCATGTTCTACTGCTGTGCAGCCGCACTGACCGACGGAGACGTAACGCTCGACACGTTCAAACAGGAGCGCCTGACCGATCCTGTCCTGCTCGACCTGATCGACAGAACGGAGATCGTCGAGGACGCGGAACTCAACAAGGACTACCCCAAGGGGATTCCCAACGACATCACGATCACCTGCGC
>JADFRO010000313.1 GCA_022561255.1 Planctomycetota bacterium
GCCGGTGGTCATCCCCTGGAAGTTGCGCTGCAGCGTTCGGTCGACGAGGCTCTTCGTGAGGGCTTCGTCTGCTCTGGCGAAATGATCCAGTCCGATGAAGGCGTAACCTGCTTGCTCGAAGAGGTCCAGGCCGATGAGGAACATTTCGAGTTTCGCCTCGCTGTCGGGCAGGTTCTTGAAATCCATGCCGCGCTGCGTGGCGATTTTCTCGGGAATCTGCGCATAATGGTAAAACGCGACGCGGTTGGGCCCCAGGCTGATCGTTTTCTCGACGGTGTCGCGAATGGTCTCGCGCGTCTGAAACGGCATCCCGTAAATCAGGTCGAAGTTGATGCTCTCGAATTCGAGCTCACGGCAGGTTCCGATGACGTCGCGAACGAGGTCGAACGGTTGCACGCGGCGAACGTGTTCCTGGGTACGCCGGTCGAAGTCCTGAATGCCCATCGACAAGCGGTTGAACCCGAGGCGCTTCAGCACGCTCAGCTTTTCCGGAGAAACGCCTCGCGGGTCTATCTCCATGGCGATTTCGGCCTGCTCGTCGATATGAAAGACGTCCGCAATGACGTCGAACACGCGCTCGATCTGATCGCCGCTGAGATACGTTGGGCTGCCGCCTCCCCAATGGATTTGTCGTAGCGGTCGCTCGGCGTCAATCGAGGCCGACAGGCTGCGAATCTCGCGCTCGAGTGCGTCAAGATAACGGTCGACCCGCCTGGCCTTGTCATCTGTCGCATCGCCGAGAATCACTCGGTTGCACGCACAGAACTTGCAGAGTGTTTGGCAAAACGGAATGTGTACGTAGAGCGAAAGATCGTTGCCGGGTGTTTGCCGCGTGCTCTCCTGAAGCATCGCCCCCGCGTCGGCCGGGTCGATTTCCTTCCACCACGTCGGCATCGGATACGAGACGTGGCGCGGCAGGGAGAGCCCGGCGTAGCTCCGGAAGACTTCCAGATCCACTCCGTGGTCGATTGTCGCTGAACTCGTCGGCATCACGATCGTGCACTCCCTACCCTTACGTCGTCTGGATTCGTGGCGACCCGCGAGGACAACTTTATGCCGTCGCCATCGAGCTGGGCCTGTCGCGGATCCGTGCAAACACTTGTCTCGGACTCAGCGCGGTGGCTCGTGAGGGTATCGTTATCGGCTTGCTTCTGTACGAGTTCCGCGATTCGCAACTCCACGGCCTCGACCGCTCGGCCGAAGGTTTCACTGGAGCACATCTCGTCCGCTTTCGCACGGACCTCGGCATCAAGTTGGTGCAGGCGGTAGAGTTTGGCGCCTTTCAGGTCATCCACACCGTCCGTCGAGCCAAACGTGTTGAAGTCAACGATCGTAAGTGGTCCTTCCGACGACGCCCGGCACCGGGCGAGCCGATCGGCGTTGAGAATCGGTTCCGTTCGATCAATCCCGATGACCAGGATGTCCGCTCCGGCTATGCAGCGGTCGACGGCCGCTTCCTCATACGTCTGCACGCGGATACGCCTACCCTCGCCGATGGCCTTGCGCAGCACCTTAAGGTGTCCACCTTTCCTGTGCCCCCGATAACACAGCGTTAGCTGCCGACCCGCAACGCCGAGGCGCTCGCGCAACGCTCTGAGTACGCCCGCTGACGTCGTCGATCCACCCAGGACCACAACCTTGCACGTGCTGAAATCAATCCCCGCTTCCTCTGCCACGCCGGCAAGCGCAATGTGGCAATAGTCCGGGTCGAACATTCCCCAGTCGGTCGTCTCACGTAACTCGTTGTTGAGTCGAACGGCCTCGTCGTGTGCCGCCTCGGACAAGTTGCCGACTGTTCCCGCGCGCTGCGCGAGGCGATGAGCGGCGCCAAGTTGCTCGAGAACGTCGCGTTCGCCGGGTAGGCAGCTGTTAAGGCCCACGGCCGTACGCAGCAGGTGGTGCTGAGCGTCCGGGCCCCACAGCACGTTCACCGTATCGCCCGGGTCCGTATCGAACAGTAGTCGACGCAGTTCGTCCACGATCGCCGTTCGCTCGCCTGCATCGATCCCCGCGTTCAGGTAACCGTAGAACTCGAAGCGGTGACACGTGTTCCAGATCCACCCCTCGCGCACGCATCCGTCCTGCTGAATGCGCCGAAGAAGGGCGGGGATATCGCACGCCGGGCGTTTCGCCTGCCGAAGCCCCGTCTCATCGGTGTGGCGCAGTTTCGGTCCGCGTGAGCTTCGCCCTCCGAAGGAGTTTTCCAAACGACCGGGCAGGGACAGGCCGACCATCACCAGCGAGTGGACGTCCGGCGTGCCGCGATCCGTCGGCGCGGCCGTGATTCCGGCAACCGCCGTCGCGGGTGCCGACATCGGTCGGGAGCCTCGCATCACGAGTTGCTTCAGCCCGGCGATAAACGGTTCGAATGTGTTCAGCGCCGGGCAAACATGCAGCTCGGTCTCCGTGTGTGCGATCAGCTTCCGGTATCGCACGTTGAGCTCCTCGAGCGTTTCGAGGCAATCCGCTGTGAAGCTGATGGGGCAGATCACGATGCGCTTCTCGTTCCGAGCGGCCAGTTCCTCGAGTACTTTGTCCGTATACGGCTCCAACCATTTGGTAGGCCCGAACCTACTCTGGAAGGCCAGGGACATTCTGTCGGAAGGCCAACCCAACTGCCGGCCGACGAGTGCCACGGTTTGCGCAACGTGCTCGGGATAAGGGTCACCGCGCGTGACGTAGGACACGGGCAGGCCGTGCGTCGAGAACAACAAGTAGGTGTCCTCGGCGGCCAGTCCATTCTTGCGCATGAACTCCTCGAGCAGCTCCGCCTGGGCGCGTATGTAGTGATGATCGTTGTACCATCGTAGCCGCGTGGAAAGTTGCAACCGATGGTCATCCCCCTTGAGGTATTTGTACACTTCGCGCATGGCCGTGCCCGTCGTCGGTCCGCTGAACTGCGGATACATCGGGACGATGACAAGTTCCTCGATCCGCTGCTCCTCGATTTCTCGAAGCACGGCGGGGATTGACGGCTTCCCGTAGCGCATCGCGCAGAACACACGCCATCCGCGCGGCATGATCGCTTGCAGCGCGGCGGCTTGGTCTTGGGTAATCGTCAACAGCGGCGAACCGTTGGGGGTCCAGACGATCCGGTACATCGCCGCGCTGGTGGACGCGCGAAACCGGGCGATCATTCGACCGAGCGGGCCGTTCAGCCACCCGAGTCCTCGCGGCAATTGAATCACCGACGGGTCGGCCAGAAACTCTGCGAGGTAGCGCCGTACCGCAGCAGGCGTTGGCGCGTCGGGCGTACCGAGATTGATCAGCAGAACGCCGCGCTCCTGCGCAGGGCGACTCCCCTGTGAAGAGTGAAGCTCCGCGCGTAGCGGAAGTGATCCTTCGTCGGAACCTCCCGCGGAGGGCGACTCCCCTGCGGAGGGCGAATCTCCGCCCCGCGATGTGAACGATCGCATACAGTCAACTCCGAAGTCCTACGCCAACCTGTCCCATTATAGTCGAAACACGCCACGTTCGCAGATAGAGCCGTCGGTGCCCTGGCCATAGCGCTTACCGTTCGCCGAAGGGCGTCCAAACCCGAATGCGAGCGACGCACAAGCCCGGCACAAGCACGATGCGTTACGCAGGGGGAGCGCGCAGACCGAACGTAAGCAGAAGTGACGCGAAGCAGTGGGGACGGGAGTTGCCGAGCCAGACTGCGCCCGACGAGGGCGTGACGTTCGCAGGGCGCCGGTACTCCGCGCCAAGCTGCTGCGGAGGGCGAAGCTCGTGCGGAG
>JADFRO010000021.1 GCA_022561255.1 Planctomycetota bacterium
CCCAGCTCGGCCGGCCAGGCCGCGAGCAGGAGCCATCGTACGGATGTCCACGCTGCCGCGATACAGAAAAGCGGAAGCGGTGAGGCGATCACCGCGATGCTCAGATCGACAAGGCGACTCGAACCGCCTCCGACAGAAGACGCCAGCGGCTGATAGACAAGCATCGTCACAGCGCCGAGCAGGAACGCCGTAGCCGCGTAGAGCAGCCCGCGCGTCATCGCTCGACCGCGCGCGATGGGCCAGCACACCTTCGCTTCTTCGGTTGTATCTCGATCGCCGGACGTCATACGAACACGCGCTGATTGTAGACGATCCACTCGAGCAGCAACATCACCAGCAGCGCCACAAGAAAATAGGTCCAGGCTGGCTTGTTGATCGGGACGGCGCCCGCCTGAGCGTTCACGTTGCTTGCCCCGAGTGTCAGCGTCTTGGCCGGAGCGACGTCGCTCTCGGTTTCACTGAACAGATTCACCGTGAAGACGTCGCTACCGGCGACACCGGGCCGGATGGTGTACGTCCCCACCTGCCGCGTGCGCGCGAAGTGGATTGTCTGATAACGGGCGGCGGGAATGGCGTGCACGACGCCGTCGGGTCCGGTGATCTCGACGGTTTCGACGCCCTCCGGAATCGGCAGCGTAACCGGCTCACCCGGTGAGACTCCGCGCTTGCTCTGCGTGGCGATGTTGGAGGAGAGATACTGGACCATATTCTGTACGAGGACGACGAAATCGGCGCTCGCCACCCAGTCGCCGTTGCGAAATCGTCGTCCGAGCTCATCTTCGCCGATCAGGCTGAAGGCACTGATGAGAAACTGACTCCCATCACGGGTCAGGTAGGACATTACGGGCAACCGCCGGCCTTCCATAATGGAAACCGCGTCGCGCGGGAGGGTCAGGTCGATCCATCGTATCGGATCGATCGTCTCGACCGCGACGTGGCGAAGAATCGGATGCGTCTCGTCCCAATCAAAAATAATCTCGCCGTCAACGGTCTCGCCGGCCAAGACGCCCTCGATCTTGGGCACCGCACCCCAAAACAGGTAGTTGCCGCGCGGCAGGCGATCGGTGGTGTGACGATCGAACATCACCACGTCGAAGGCACTTCGTTGATCGGTCGTGATCACGTTTTCACTTGCGCTCTCGTATTGATCGCCGGTCATCGTGCTGTAGTCCACCGCGAGCGTCTGCAGCACGTTTTCGAGAAAGAGATTGTCTTCCGTCACGAGCAGCACCCGCGCCCGTCGCGGCGGATCAATGACCGCCCACGCGCGGTCGTCGGCGGAAAGAGCGTCGTCCACGCGCAGGACGACTTCGATCACGCCTCCGCCCCCAAAGACGATGTCGTCGAAGGCGGCGAGCTTGACGTGGCCAAGCTCAGGATCTGCCGAGGTTCTCGTCGCGTCACTCGCCGGAGTTGGGTCCAGGATGATGGTTTGGATGTCAACGTTGCGCCCATCTATGTAGAGAACCGCGTCGACCGTGACGGGTTTGCTTCCAAAATTCCGGACGATGGCTGTGACCTCGAGGCGCTCTGGATGTTCGTAGTTGCGACGCGCCGCCATTGCGAGGATTCCGATGTTGTCGTCTCGTAAGCCGACGTTCGTGACGCGCATCTTCGTAACGTCGAACTGTTCAAGAGCGACCTTGTCGGCGTCCTCGATCTTCCCATCCGTGAAAAGAAAAACCGTCGCGGGCGGAGCGGCTGACACCGGTGCGATGTCGCTTCCCGGTTGTTCCCCCCCAATGATCAGGTTTTGAGCGTACGCTTCCGCCAGACTGAACGCCTCGCTCAGCGAAGAGGTGCTTTGTGTCTGCTCGATCGAATCGATTTTGCGCTTGAGCGATTGCTTGTCTGTATCAAACGAAGAGACGACGATGGCCCGGTCGCAAAAAGCGATGACCATCGCCCGTGCGTCGTCGCTGAGACTGTCGACTTGAAGCTTGGCCTGCTCCTTGGCGATTTCCAGTCGCGTTTGACCCGCCTCCTCCACAACGCCCATCGAGGCTGACTGGTCGATCAGCAGCAGGACGGTGCTCTCGTAGGCGTCCGCGGTCTCGAACATCGGCTTGCCCAGTGCGATCGCCGCCAGGATCAACACCAACAGTTGCAACAGCAGGAGCAGGCTCTTGCGGAGTCGCTGAAATGGCGAGTTAACCTGTAGATCCTCAACACTTTTCTTCCACAGCAGGGTCGACGGGACGAGCCGGACCGAGCGCTTGAGCTTGAGGAAGTAGAGCGCAACGAGCGGGGGAATCGTAAGGCCGGCCGCCAGGGCGATCGATGCCGGGTTCAGAAAGTTCAACGCTGCTCCTCCGCCGATCGAGGGTTCTGCGCGGACAACACGATTATACAAGCCATGTCGATCGCAATCACTGGATCAATCCTCGTTGCCGAAAGTAGGAAAGCACGATCTGATCGAACGGTACGTCGGTGCTGGTGAACAGGTAACTCACGCCGCGCCGCGTGCAGTATTGTTTGATGCTCTCGCAATAGGCCTGAAGGTTTTGTCGATAGCGGTTGATCAGCGCACGGCTGATCGTGACCTCAGCCGCGTCGTCGTCTTCGACGTCCTGCAGGCGAAGGTCGCCGACAAGGTTGGGCTCGATCTCTTCGGGACTAAGAATCTGTACGGCGTAGAGATCGTAATTTCTTCCGAGCAGGTAGCGGAAGCCGTCCTCGAACCCGCCCTTCTCGAAAAAGTCGCTCAGTATCAAAACGATACCGGGTTGCGGATGACGAATGGCGAACTGTTTGCCCGTAGCCGTAAGGTTGCTCGTACCGTCGAACTCGATCTTCGTGAGAAACTCCATGACTTTGAACATCAGGCGCCGACCGCGCACGCCCGTGAGCTCATACTGCAAGCCGTCGGAGTAGGCGTACAAGCTAAGGCGGTCGAAGTTGCTCAGGGCGATGTAGGAGATAGCCGCCGCTACCTGTCGCGCGTAGCGCCCCTTGCTCGGATCACCCCAGTCCATGCTCTTGGAAACGTCGATCAGAACGCTGACGTGCAGATCTTCCTCCTGAAGAAACAGTTTCAGGAACAATTGGCCGAGTCGGGCGTAGATGTTCCAATCGAGATAGCGAAGATCGTCGCCCGAGACGTAGTTTCGATAATCGGCGAACTCCGCCGAGTCACCGCGACGCTTCGTAAGCCGCTCGCCGCGCATCTTGCCCGCGAAAATCTTCTTGCTCATCAGCGCAAGCTGATCCAGCTTGTTCATAAACGCCGGATCGAGCAGGTCGTCCGATTGTTTTCGATCGAGGACCGCCACGCTACGCCGCTGCCTCGGTCATGGTGGGCGTTTTTTCGAGTAACTCATTCAGCACGTCGTCCGTGCTGATGCCCTCAGCCTCACCTTCAAAGTTTAGCAGCATGCGGTGGCGCATTGCGGGTAAATAGACCCGCTGAACGTCGCTGAAGCTCGTGTTGAATCGGCCGTCGAGCAGCGCGTGCAGCTTCGCACCGAGCGTCAACGTCTGCACCGCTCGAGGACTTACGCCCCATCGGACGTACTTGTTCGTTACTTCCAGCGCGTAGGGTCCGCCGGGATGCGACGCCATAGCCGCCCGAATCGCATAGTCCTGAACGTGCGGCGCCATCACCACGCGCCGAACGAGTTTCTGCGCGCCGATGATCTCGTCGCCGGTCATTACGGCGGAGATACTCGGCTGGAATCCCGTTGTCGTGCGGTCCATGATCGTCTTGAGTTCGTCTTTGTCGGAGTAGTTGACCAGGAGTTTGAACATGAACCGGTCGAGCTGAGCCTCGGGCAGCGGATACGTTCCCTCTTGCTCGATCGGGTTTTGGGTGGCCATCACGAAGAACGGTTCTTCGAGCGTGTGGCGCGTTCCACCTACGGTGACGGAGTGCTCCTGCATCGCTTCGAGCATGGCCGACTGCGTCTTGGGCGTTGCCCGATTGATCTCGTCGGCCAGCACGATCTGGGCGAAGAGCGGTCCGCGCTGAAACTCGAACGATCGTTTTCCGCTGGCCGGGTCTTCCGAAATGATCGTGGTGCCGATGATGTCCGCCGGCATCAGGTCGGGCGTGAACTGAATGCGTGTGAACTTAAGGTCCACAGCCTGGGCCAGCGTGCGAATCAGATACGTTTTGCCGAGTCCGGGAACGCCTTCGATCAGTACGTGCCCTCCGACCAGCAGCGCCGTCAGTACACCCTCGACGATCTCCTCGTGCCCGACGATCGCCTTGCCGATTTCCTCGCGAAGGGCCTGAAACTTGCGCCGAAACTCTTCCGTCGCTTTCTGGATCGCAGGATCAATCTTATTGACCATGGGTGGTTCCTCTCTGTTCGTTCGCTTGTCGCGAAAAATGTGAACGCTGCGCTTCGGATGATCTACTCTTCATCGCCCTTATCCTCTGGTGGACGCTTCCTTGCCCGAAGCAATCGAGACGTTGTGCTTTCATCGCTCTGATCCTCCTTATCGCCCGCCGATTTTTGGTCGAAGATCGTTTACTCGACGGATCGATCGACTTCGCTCCGCCCAGCGCGTCGCCGAGATCGCCCGCGGGCTTGTCGGCGCTGACGTCGCCGGCATCGAAGCGCCGCTTCGCCACGCGCTCGGACCTGGGTTCCACCTTCTCGTCGATGCGTTTCAAGCCCTCGAGAGGTTGCTCATCCCGATCGTCGCGCGCCCGATCACGGGCGCTTTTCAACTGTTCGAGTGAGGCTGTGCTGCGCTCGCCGGCGTGGGCCAGTGCGGTTGCGCCGTGTGTAACAAAGTCGAACAACGGGCCGATGTAGCGGAAGCGAATCGTCCATCCGATCAGCTCCGCCAGTATGATCGCTCCGGCGATTCCCCACCACGGTCCGAAGCGGATGTCCATTCCGAACAGCAGCACGGCCAGCACAACGATCTCCACGGCGATGGAAATCGCCAACCAATTCGCCAACCGGCGAACCGCGACGTCCAATAGGAACGCCGGAAGAAACAGCCACGCAAGCACCCACGCCCACGCCGGCCGCTTGGCTTCGCTCGGCGGAAGGTCATGACTGAACACGTCCGCCTTCTCCGGGGCCATGTCCAACCAGCGCCCGCCGGTGATCTCCGCCACGTTGTGCAGCAGCGCCTCGTTGGGAGACAAGTCGCGATATTCAGGTGAGAACGGAACGGACAATCCCGTCCGCACGGTCCCCATATGCTTTCCTTCGTTGTAGATCTGAACGTTGGCTAGATACTGCCCGGATTTGTCGACCGGAAACTCCGCCTCGTAGTGCCCCGGACCGGTTTGCACAAAGTGAATCGGCACGGCGTCGGCGCCGGGGTTGACCAAGTTCGCACGGAGCTGCAGGTCGTTGAGATAGCTGGCGTCTTTGTCGAGTGCATCAATGACGATGCGGCCACGATTCCCCTCGACCTTCGTATAGGTATCGAAGTTGGCCGGCGACTCCTGCCGCATCGTCCAGCGGACGACCTGCGCCCAGAACTTGGCGAACCTAGGCCAAGGCATCCACTGCTTGCCCCACTCCGGCCAATAACCACTGGTGAACGCCACCGTTTTGCCCAACTCGTACTGCCAGTAAGCGAGCACTGGATCCTCGCCGTCGTCGGTGGCCCGCACAATGGGCACCAGCACGTTGGGACTCTGCTTCGCCGACGTGAGCACCATGCCGCCTAGTTCCGGAAGACCTCGCTGTCCCGCACGAAGCCCACCGAGAAGGTCCGCCGACGCACTTATGAGTTGCGGGCGAAACGATTCTTCAACAATGAGCGGTCGACGTACGATGGACGACTCCTTGGAAAAGATCTGCGGCAGCTCCCTCGGGTTGCGCGCCGCGTAAAAGCGCCCGCCTGTCTTCCGTGCGATGTCGATCAATGTTTGAGAGCGCACGTGTGCGCCCCAGCCGATCGCGATGGTGCTGACGCTGATTTTGGCGTCTGCATAATCCTGCAGAAGTTTTTGCGTCGGCGCCTGGGCGTCCCCGTCGCTGAGGATGATGACGTGTTTTTGTGCGGCGTCGCGACCTCGACCGCTGGTGAGTTCCTTGTACGCCATCTGCATCGTGCGTCCGAAGTCCGGCATGTCTCCGATCTGCATTCGATCGATTCTGGCTTTCACAGCCGCCTTGTTGGTGTTCAGATCGAGCGGGACTTCCCAGTTTTCGCCGCCCGGCGTGTAGGTATAGGCGAGAACGCCCAGATAATCTTTGGAGCTGATCGTGTCGACGCTCTTCTTGGCCATCTCTTTTCCCCAGAAGTTACCCCGGGGAATTTCGCAACTATGCATGATCAGCACCAACGCACCACGCGGGATGATACGCTTGTGTTTGATTTCAAACGTGACCGGCATGACCTCCTCGATGGGACTACCGATCCAGCCGCCCGCGCCGAAACTGTCCGGCCCGCCCAGCATGATCAGCCCGCTGCCCATGTCCTTGACGAATATGGCGAGTTCTTCCTGCTGCCGATCGGTGAACGTCGCGGCCGCCACGTTGGACAGAATAATGCTCGAATAGTTCATCATCTGTAGCAGGGTGAACGCGCCGAGCTGGTCCGGCGTTTTCATCTCGACGACAACGCGCTCACTGCGAAGCGCGTCGAAAAGCACGACGTCGCGCGAGCGGTCTGACGTAACAATCAACACCGGACTGGCCCCAGCCACGAACGAGAACGCCCTGGCGGTGTTGTTCATCGCGACCGTATCCATCGAGTCGTCGTCGACGGTCAACACAGCCTCATAGGTCTGCGTTCCCGCCGTTTCGATCGGGAGCTTAATGTAAAACGTGTTGCTACCGGGTTCGAGATCGACACGCGAATCTTCAGGAGAAATGTTGTGGAGCTTCCCGTTGTGATAGATCGCCAGTCTCGCCGACGCGCGCTGCTGCGAGTTGATAACCATGCGGATCGGTACTTGTTCGCCCGGCTCCGCATAGGTCGGCGCTATCATGCGCTCAAAATAGACCTCGTTGCGATGTCTGTATTGCAAGGGCACTACGTCGATCGGTATGCCGTCCGCCCGTGCCCGCCGCGCCTCGGTGATCAGATCGCCTATGTTGTCGTTGCCGTCCGACATGAGCACGATGCGCTTGGCCGTGTCGTGGGGAAACATGGCCATCGCCAGGCGAACGGCCGCCGCCACGTCGGTGCGATCGGTGTTTTGCATCTGCGGCAACCGACCGGGTGGCAAATAATAGCCGCCGCGCATCGGCATCTGTTGAAGGTACGCGTGCCGGGCAAAATCAATCAGTCCCACGCGATCGTCAGCGCGAATGTTCCTGGTCGACTCGCGGACGAACTCCTCTTGGAAGGCCTGCAACGATTCGACGCTGTACGATCGGTCCATCAGGAATATGACGGTTAGATCGTCGTTGCGACGCACGCGCTCGATCCCCGCCAGGCAGCACGCCAGCAGCAGAACCAGCGTGCAACGCAGCGTAACGGCAAGCACTCGACGCACCGGATCCAATCCGGATAGACTGCGCAGCGTCGCCAGAATCAACACTGGAATCAGCAAACACAACCACAACCACACCGGTTGCTGAAAATCGAGCGGAAACGCTATAGCGACAATGCTCATGGTCTAACGATCTGAATCCGACTGTTGAGCGAGTCCACGATATACACGCGCCCCTTGGGGCCATACGTGGCGCCCCACGGCGCGAACAGTTCCCCAGGCCTGCGGCCGCCCCTGCCCCACCGTCGCAACGAGCGTCCGTCCTTGCTGAACCACTGGAGCCGATTCCCCTCGTATTCGCAAACCATGATGGTCTGATCCGGGGAAATGGAAAGATCGTACGGATAGCGAAGCTCCCCGGGCCCCGTGCCAAAGTGCCCGAACGTCGTCAGCAGTTCGCCGTCCAGAGAAAGTCGCACAATACGGTGGTTGCACGCGTCGGCGATCCAGAGTGTTCCCTCGGCGTCGATCTCGATCGCTGCCGGTCGACGAAGGCGTGATCCATCGATCTCCCCGTCGCCGATCGCTTCGATGAACTGTAAGTCCGGCGACCACTTGGTGATGCGATCGTTGCCCTGGTACTCGCTGACGTAAATCACGCCCGACGCGTCGAAGGCCACGTCGGTCGGAAGCAGGAACTCTCCGTCGCCCGTGCCCTCCCGCCCGAACGAGTCAAGTAGTGTTCCCGAACGATCGAAGATCGTAACGCGGTGGTAGTGCGTATCGGCGACGAATATTCGACCGTCCGGATGGATCGACAAGCCGACCGGCTTGCCCTGCTCGGTCTGGGGCATGCGCCAGAACGTCTCGAATAAACCGTTTTCGTCGAACCTCTGGATGCGACCGTTTTTATCGATCACAAAGACCGACCCGTTCGGCTCGGCCGCGATCGCACGCGGATAGCTAAACGAGCCGGGACCAAGGCCGACGTCCCCGAACACGCCGACCACGCCGTTGGGTGTCAGCGCCGGAGGCTCACACGCCAGGAAAACCGAAACCGCGGCCGACAGGATGGTGAAGACGCCCGCCCATCGCATGCTCGCTCATCCGCTCCACGTCTTGACTAATCGCTATCGTTATCCGTCTTTGGACCCGCGCTTCCGGATGCATCGTTCGACGGTCGGTCAGAGTCCTTCGACGCTCCGGAGGTCTCGCCCCGGACCGAGCGCTGCAGATTGGAAAAATAGGCTTTGACCGCCTTGTGATACTGTCGTGGAATGCGATCGCGGTGAATCAGATCGCTCGCCTCGCGTTCAGCAGCCGTAATCGTCTCGCCCAGCGCCGGCGACACGCCACCTTTGACCTGCTCCCCGTCGATGAGAAATTGTCCGATGATCGCGCCCTTGCCCGTCTGCACCTTCGTGCGCCGGGTTCGGAAGCCGACGGATGTCTGCTGCTCCTGCGCAAGCCCTCCGCGTCCTTGACCGAGGCGCCCCATACCGCTGCCCGAGCCGCCGCATCGTCCGCAGGACTGACCGCCCTGTCGTCCGCTACCCTTTCACCCAGGGCAGGGCTTGTCGATCGTATCGCGGGCTTCGCCGAGTGATGCCATCGCCGCATCGAGCTGGTTCATCTCCTGTTCGAGTTGTTCCAGCTCGCTGAGCTGTTCGCCCGCGATCGCCAGCCCAGCCATCGCCTCGCCCATCTGACCGGGGTTCTCGGCGAGAGCGCCTTTCTTCATGCCTGCGGCGAGCTTCTTAGCCAGCGCTCCAGCCTGCTGACGTTTTTGAAGCTGCTTGACCATTTGCTCGATCTTCTTTTGACTCAGTCCGCTTTTTTCGAGCATCTTTTTGAGTTGATCCACGTCCTTCTTGCTGAGTCGCTCGAGCATGCGCTCGACGTCTTCCTTCTTGATTCCTGCCTGCTGGAGTTTCTGCGCCAGCTTTTCGTCGACAGCCAGCTTCTCCAACTGCTTGGCCAGCGCCGCGAGCTGTTTGCTCATCTTGGCGACCATCTCTCGATCGTCGTCCGATTTCAGCGTGGCTAGCTGTTCCTGCAACGCCTTGAGCTCTTCGTTGGCCGTCTTGAAGTCGCCCTTCGCCAGTGCCTGCGCCAGTTTCCGGGTTGGACCGTCCGATGGTTTGGGAATCCTTAGACCCCGCAACATCTTTCGCATCTGAGGCACGGTGTCGTAGTTCGCCGCCGCGCGCTTTTGTCTGATCGCGTCTTCGAGCTTGTCGATCTTCTTGATCGCCTCGTGCCGAATGTCGTCGGAGCGTTTAAGGTCTCCGCCGGCGCCGCCGTCTAGATTTTCGAGTTGGTCGGAGAATTCTTCAATCGCGGGCATCGTTTCCACGAGCTTGCGAACCACATCCATCTGTCGTTTGACGGCGACGTAGGTTTGCTGACGATCCGCTACGACACCCAATTCGCTCGCCTCGCCTGATGAAAGAAGCCCCGGCGTGATCAGCAGAACGCCCGCAACGAGAAAAATCGAAGCGAGGGACCAGCCAAGCCCTCGTGGAACGGTCAAGCGAATGTGGCGGTGCGCGGTGATCGATGCGCTGACTCGTTCGGCGTCCGCGACGACCGCGCGGGCGAACGCATCGCTGTCACCACGGCAGAACCAGCCGCTGCTAAGCCGCTCTCGCAGACCGGCGGCTTCGTCCAGTGCAGCCGCTGCGGCTGGGGCGTCTTCGCGTTTGACAACGAGCCACACCGTTGAGGCGATCACCGCACCGGCAAGCATTGCGCCGCCGATACCCAGAAGCGGAACCGGTGCGTCGTAAAGGCGTTGAATCAAGACGACAAAGGCAAACGACGTGGCTGCGATCGCGATGGCCCAGCAGGTTGTGCCCAGCCAGCGGTTAAGCCAGAGCCGCCGCTTCGCCGCGTCAATCTGCCGCTCAAGTTGGGTCATCGTGCAGCCCGCCGGGTTCCACGGTTCGCTGATCGCCTAACATCACCCCTATTCTATCCGGCCCGACCGGGTCGGACAAATCCGGGCACGACAAGCGCGTGGGATTTTCTACGATCGTCAAGGACCGCAGGATCGTTGAGATTTGCGTGGAAAAATCGATTCGCCCGACGGGACCGGTTTCAGACGCGCCCACGACCCATCGTTATTTCGTCAACACGAGTACCCAAGGGTTCCATTTGGAGGCTACTAGGTGTGCGATGCGTGAATTAGAGGCTAAGAGCGCCGGTGAACAGACAGCCGGGCGAAGAACCGTTCAGCAAAGTCGCTGCGTGGCCCGACTGCGCGTTGTACTTCTTGATCGTCTCACGAACGGCGGTCTCTGCACGGTCGCCGCCTTTCATGAGCACCGCCACAATACCACCGCCGCCGCGCCCGGTGACCTTGGCCCCGTAGATGTCGGCCGCGACCCCTTGTTTGCGTATGAGGTTGAGCATTAAGTCCGTTTCGACGCTTCCCAACCCGCAGCGCTGCCCGTAGCTCCAGTGCGAGGCGTACATCAATTCACCGGCTTCGGCGATCGCACGATCATCGCCTGAGCGAATCGCACGGGAGATGCACTCCACGAACTGACACGATCGAGAGTGTTCGTAAATGTGATGTTCCGTACGCGATCGGATCTTGTACACCATGTTCGGGTCGACGCGCGTGAGTGGATCGGAGGTCTCGCCGAATCGGTCCAGAAACTCCTGACCTTTGAATTTGGTCGGAATTCGGTCCCGAAACCGCTCGACATAGTCGGTGATCGACAAACGCGAGAGGTAACCGTCCCATTGAATGTGGTTCAGCTCGTCGTGGCGTATGATTCGATCGATCAGGAGGCGACCCATGAAAGTAGCTACTCGAACGTCGGCGTATTTGGCTGCGGAATCCTTGCGGACCGCGCCACAGTCTACGCCGATGAGCAGCAGATTGTCTGGGAGAGCGAGAGAACCCGCCGGGTTGCACGGGTCACAGCGTACTTGGTTGAGCGATTGCGGCGTACCGACAAGTGAACAAACGGCATCTGCAACGCCGACCGGAAGACCCAGCCATGCGTTTTCCATCTGCTGACACACCTGCGCGGCTTCACGAGCGTCCAACGGAACGTCCAACGCACCAGCGGCCGCGACGAGCGTTGCCGCTGATAGGGCTGCAGCGCCGCCGGCGACGGGCGTCAAATCGGCCGTAAGTGCATATGCGATCGAAAGTCCGCCGGAAAACGACGGCAGCAGTCCCGCGCGGACGGCTTCCAGCAGCGCACCCAGAACGCATCGCCCCGAGCGCGACGAGTCACCAGCCGGCAACGCAAGTCCGTTCTCCGGGTCGATGACTTTTCCGGTTTCCGGGAACAGCTTGGAGAGGGCGATCTCTGTCGGCATGTCACCGTTTTCGCCGGGAGCCGATGAGCAGGTGATCGAGAGCACTTCGTCTGCGCGTCGTTGGACCGCAACACAGGCGTGTTGGCCCAGAGGAACGTTTAGCACGAGTGCTCCGGTGTACTCCGCCAGCCCGCCCATCACGTCGAGCCTTCCCGGTGCGACGGCCACGAACCGTGCGACGTCGCCGCGAAGGGTTGCGGTGACGTCGTCGAGAAGTGGTGACTGAGGCCGATCCGCAGGGGGAGACGCTTGCGTGCGGAGGACCGAGGCCGCTCCGCTCGAACGCCGTAACGTCGTGTCTTGTTTCAGCGCCATTCGATTAAGTCCACCGCTTACAGTTTTAGCAGACTTCGTTAAGAACAGATTCGGCCACGTAAATGGGAACCTCCGTCCCCGCACCGACGGCGATCGCGTCCGAAGGTCTTGAGTCGACTTCCACCAACTCGCCGTTGCGCCGCAGGACGAGTTTCGCGAAGAAAGTCGAATCGCGCAGTTCGCTGATCACCACTTGTTCAAGCTGGCAGCCCAGATGATCGATCATCTGTTCAATCAGAT
Organism: Planctomycetota bacterium; assembly: GCA_022561255.1. GTDB lineage: Bacteria > Planctomycetota > Phycisphaerae > UBA1845 > UBA1845 > JAJRUK01. Next base: position 12,248 of record JADFRO010000021.1, read on the forward strand.
CATGCGTCAACGGACGCTGAGCAGTAATACCTTTGGTGCGGCGATCGATCGCGTAAGCTTCGTGAAGTCCAATGAGGATCGGAAACGCCCGGTCGCCATCGACTTCGCGAAGAACGATCATCGACATCTTCTCATCGTCTGAGTCGACGATAACGATTCGTGCCAGACTCATTCTAACGAGCATGCCGAGCCATTCCGCCAACGAAACGCCAACGTATCGATGCGTCCGTGAATGTCAAGACGAACGCAAGCCTGCTGCGGGCAAAAAAACGAGCGCACCAGAATTCAGGCGCGCCGCCCTGTCTCCCCTCGTTCGTTCGACCTCCCTGTCGACAACATCCGACGAAGTTGCGCCAACTCCGTGGAATCCATGGCAATGCTGTTTTCCGCTGCGGGAAACGCCCCCTCCGATACATCCTTCGCGAACGATCGGAATGCATTGACCAACGGATCATGCAACTGAGCGTATTGTTTGACGGACCGAGGCGGATGTCCACCCCCATAGCCGACCATGTCGTGCAAAACGAGAACCTGCCCGTCACAATCGGGCCCCGAAACGATTCCGATGACCGGAAGCTCCGTCGATTCGGTGATGATCGCCGCCACCTCCGAGGGGACAGCCTCCAGAAGTAGTGCTATCGCGCCCGCCTTCTCCATCATATGGGCATCCTCGATGATGGCGGCGGCGGCCGAAGCCGTCTTACCCTGGATCCGATACCCACCGACGCTCTGAATCGACTGCGGCTTAAGCCCGAGGTGGGCCATCACCGGAATGGTCGCCGACGACATCGCCTCGACGATCTTCACCAAGCGGCGATCGACCTCTACCTTAACGCAATCGCAGCCCGCCCGGGACATAAACTGCCCGGCGTTGCGAATCGCCTCCTCCGCGCAAACCTGATAGCTCAGATACGGCATGTCCCCGACGAGATACACAGACGGCGCGCCGCGGCGCACCGCTTCGGCGATGGTGACCATGTGCTCGAGCGTTACCGGAAGCGTGGTCGAATGCCCCAAACACACCTCCGCGTACGTGTCGCCCACCAGCAGGGAGTCGATCTCCGCCTCCTGCATCAATTTGGCGGTCGTATAGTCGTAGCACGTCAGCATCGATATTTTTCGACGCTCGCGCTTTGCCGCTCGCAGTGTGCCGATCGTGATTTTGTCGGAACCGCCCATGGCTCATAGAGGATAGCATTTCACAACCGTCTGACAAGCGGCCGGGAATGCCTCTCCTGACGCAATGTGCTACGCTGGCGGCCGCAAGGCGGGGGGTTGAGCCTGGACGCCCGGTGAAATCCCGATCACACGGACTTGAAATGCTCGAAGGACTGCAAGCATGCGCGGCAGTAGTGAATCGAGCGGCACAGTGTCGGGCCGAAGATCGACTCCAAGTCGGTCTCGGTCGATTTGCAGAACGGACACTCGACCTTTTCGAGTGTATCCACCCCGTTCACGCAGCAGTCGCGCGGTGGTGCCAGCCCAAACTCCGTAAGTTTCTTGCGACCCACATCGCTAATCCGGTCGGTCGACCACGGTGGATCGTAGACAACGTTGACGATGACGTCGCGCTCTCGTGTGGATAGGACCGCCTCGCGAATCTCACGGCGGATCAGGTCAATGGCGGGACAGCCGGCGAAAGTGGGCGTTAAATCGACCACGGCGCGATCTCCGTCGATGCGTACGTCGGCGATCATGCCCATCTCAACAACGCTGATGACCGGAATCTCCGGGTCGGTAACGCTTTGCAATACATTCCAAATGTCTTTAACGCGCTTCGATCGGCCTACCTTCTCAGACGCCGGCGCCTCACGTGTTGGCTTGGAGTTCTGCGTTTGCGCGCTCACCATGACCTCTACCATTTCGCAGCGGGATCGATGCTGTAGACCATTTGCATTTGATTGAGCAATTCCGCCAGTTCGGGGGGATGTTTCCCGACGCGTCCGCCAAAAACGGGCCTGGCGGAATCGGGGACTTCCAAGCCTGCGTCGTCAAGAACGGGCGCTACGGCTGATTCCCATTGCTTTTGCAACTCCTCCTCACGTGTGCAAACGCCCGCCTGAGCGAGCGTTTCGTCGAATTCCGTCGGCTCGAACAAGCCCAGCGCGTGCGGATACGCCCGGTCCAGTGCAGCCTGCATCTTCGCGTGACTTTCCGTGGTGGCGTTTCCAAGTCGAAGCACCCACGTGCGCCCGTGCATCATGTGGTATTTCTCCTCGCCCCGTAGCTTCGTTGTGAGTTGGGCCAGCGGAACGAGCGAGCTTTCCGCGAGAGCGGTGAGGCGAACCTGCTCGGCTGCGTCGTACAAGAACTGGCGGATGAGGCTGAAACCCCAATCGCCCTTCGGAAGGCAGACGAGCGAAGCGCATCGATACTCGCGCGGTTTTCGCCCGAACGCCAACGTGTCGGGATCGCGTTCGCCCAGGGCGTGCAGTATCTCGTAATAGGCCTGCGCATGACCCATTTCGTCCTGGGCCATCGAGGAAAAGGCGATGTCCGCCTCGAGAATCGGAGCGTGTCCCGTCCACTCGGAGTTGCGGTGCCCGATGATCAGCTCGTCGTCGGCCATTCGGTAGAGCAAATGGACGACAGCCTCGCGGGTGGCGCCCGTTAGCGCGTCGAGCGTTTCGATTTTATCCATCGTCCGCCGTCCCCCCGTCGGTTGCGCGTACCGTCTTGGGCGTCTGGTAGCCCCAGGACTCGCGATAGCTCTTGTCGGTCCCGCGAATGAAAATGTCGTCGTTCTCGTACGCCGTCGCGTGAATCGCTTCGTGCGGAACGACCCAGATGTTCACGCACGCCTGCCGCCGGCAGTATTGCTCCTTTCCAAGTATCAACGCCATGTCCGCGTCCGGGGCGTGTATCGACCCGACGTGCATGTGCGGCTCGCCCCGCGCCTGCTGATGAAAAACTTCGTAAACGGGCCATTGCGTGTCGGTCATGAAACCACTCCCCTACTCGCGGCTGCGAGACTTTCGCATACCTACGAACCCACAGGTCGTCGCGCGGTCAGTTCGGCGATGGCATCGGGATCGGACGGTTCTGCGCCGCAGCCACCATCGCCTCGCGCACCCAAAGACCGTCGACGTGAGCGAGCCGCCGCGCCTCGAGGCGCTCGGCCGTTACCGGTCCGCCGCCGCAAACGACGCGTTTGAATTCCTCCCAGTCCGGATCGTCGTAGAGCCACTGCTGGGACTTCTTGTCGAACCGAAGGCTCGGGTCCGGCACCTTGAGTTTCAGATCATGCATCTTCGGAACGAACTGCCGAAGAAATTGCTGTCGCTGCTCGTCGTTGGTCTTGAGCTTGATACGCCAGCGTACGAGCAGCTCGGTATGGGTCGACACCTTGTCGGACGGACCGTGGAACATCATGATCGGCGCCCACCATCGATCGAGCGCGTCTTGTAGCATGGCCCGCTGCACCTTGGTACCACGAGCAAGCACGCAGCACATTTCGTAGCCGTGCTTGAGGTGGAACGCTTCTTCATAACAAATGCGCTTCAATGCTCTGGCGTAGGGACCGTACGATCCTTCCGACATCATGACCTGGTTGACGATCGCCGCTCCGTCGATCAGCCAGGCGATAATCGCGACGTCCGCCCAAGTCTCAGCGGGATAATGAAAAACGTTTGAGAACTTCGATCGGCCGCTGATCAAATCCTCCACCAGTTGTTCGCGCGTGGGACCGAGCGTTTCCGTCGCACGGTAGAGCAACTGTGCATGCCCCACTTCGTCTTGAACCTTGGCCAAAAGCGCCAGCTTTCGCTTGAACGTCGGAGCGCGCGGAATCCACTTGCCTTCGGGCAGGGCTCCGCAAATCTCACTGTTGGCGTGAACGTGAATCAGGCGGATCAGCTGCTTTCGGTAGGTTTCGGGCATCCAATCCGCCGGTTCGATCTTCTCGCCCCGGTTGATTCTCGCCTCAAACTCAGCGAGCTTACGCTCATACTCGCTCGACGATAAGCCGCTCGCCTCGTGGTCGACTGCAACTACCATCACGCTTTCCTTTCAGAGTCCCAAACGACCGACTCAGTAACGGCACTAGCTTCCCGTGCGTTTCAACCCGTTGAAGAGCAGGTCGGTAATGCGCCGGGCGATTTCTTCCGGCTCCATCGGGCCGTCGGCGCGATACCACTGATAAATCCAGTTCACCGAGGAAAGAATCAGCAGCGTCGCGAACTTCTCATCGACATCGCCGAACGTCCCCTCGTGAATCGCGTCGTGGACGAGCCCCCGGAACATTCGCTCGTAGGCGTCGCGTCGGGCGGCAAATTCGCGGCGCCGCCCATCGGTCAGATGTCGCCACTCCGTTGAATAGATCGCCGCCGCCGTCAGACTCTCCGTGATGACCACCACGTGGGCGGCGATCGCTCGGCGCAGCTTCTCAATGGTCAACAGGTCAGACTCCACGATCGGCGTAATCGCAGAGAAGAACCGGTCCGCAGCCGATTCGAGAATCTCCCACAGCAGATCCTCCTTGGTTTCGATGTGGGCGTAGAGACTTCCCGCCTGCATGCCCAGAGCCTCAGCCATATCCCGCACGCTGGTGGCTTCAAAACCGCGCTCGGCGAAGAGCCGCTGGGCGGTCGCCAAGACCTCGCCTCGTCGGTCGGTTGATGTGTCCGTCATGTGGGCGGTTCCGCTTCGTGACCCAGGGATCCCTAACAAGCGCTTGCTTGTTATACCTAAAACATACAACACGGAGCCGTGGACGTCAAGACGGGCTGGCCGCCGATCCCACGGGGCACGGGACCGGCTTTCGCGTCCGAGAATCCGGCCGTAGTGCATCGCCAGCCT
>JADFRO010000314.1 GCA_022561255.1 Planctomycetota bacterium
CCGATGAGCGACTGACCCATTGTGATCGCAACGCGCTCCGCCTGCAAGCTTTCCGGAACAATCTTGATTCCATCGCATGTTGGCCTGTGAGTTTATCTCGCTACTGGGCGGGAAGCACGTCTACTAGGTAAAGAGGGCAGTGCCTGCGAGTCCGGTTGAGCGGTTCGACGTCGACGACAGGAGGGGCGATGCAGGCCGAGCACGGGTTGATTGCACCCGACCTGCATCGATCATGCCGGTGCGTCACGCCGGCGAAGGCTGTTAGTCTGGAGGTTGGCGCGTCTTTTCCAGTTTTCGCCAGCGGCGGCGGAGGGCGTCCTCAAGGCGGTGAATCACCACCATCGGACTCCCGTTGTGCCACGCATTGGCGAGTCGGTTTCTGATTCGTTGCGCCTGCCGCTGCAGACGGGCGAGCTCGCAATCGACGTTCTGTTCACTGCAGTTTGACACCGCAATATCTCCGGGAAGTTTCCTTGGCGCCTTGCCCTCTCTACATTCCATTGAACGCTCGGCGGATTCCGTTGGTTTCAGATTTTCCCGTAAGGATTTGTAACGTTAGGGCCGAACCCCGCGTATTGGCCGCTAGACGGGTGCTGACCCGAGAATTGAAGGCGATTGGGGAGCGATACGCTCCGAAAGACTCCGTACTTTTACGGAACGAACCTGTATCCGATGCTGTGTACCGTCACGATGTGGCGCGGGTTCTTCGGGTCCGGTTCGATCTTCCGGCGGAGGCTGACGATGTGGTTGTCCACGGTACGCGTGACCGGGAAACCCTCGAGGCCCCAGATCACGTCGAGAATCTTGTTGCGTTCGACCGGTTGCTCCGCGTTTTCGACGAGCATCTTAAGAATCTCCAGCTCGAAGTAGCCCAGCATAGCCGTTTGATCCCCGCGTGATACGTGACCTTTAACCATGTCAACGGTCGCGTCGCCGATCCGGAGAATCTTGGCCAATCCCTTGCCGGCACCCGTACGGCGCAGCGCAGCCTTGATCCGTGCGAGCAGCTCGCGCACGCTAAAGGGCTTGGTAATGTAGTCGTCCGCCCCGGCTTCGAGCCCGCGAACGATGTCGATCTCCTGGCTTTTAGCCGTCAGCATCAGGATGGGCACCATGAATCCCGATTGGCGAATCCGCTGACACGCTTCCAACCCGTCCATCTTCGGCATCATGACGTCGAGCAGGATTAGGTCGGGACTTTGCTCCGCGGCGGTCCGGACGGCCTCCTCGCCGTCGCTCACAACGATGACTTCGTACCCCTCGAACTGCAGGTTGTCGCGAAGTCCCATAGCCATGTCGGCTTCATCCTCGGCGATCAATATGCGGGTCATGTTGGATCTCTCTGCACTTGGCTATCCTCGACATCTGTAGTGGCCGGCGCTTCGCTGTCTGCCGACGACGCCGGTAAGAATACGCGAAAAGTACTGCCCTTGACCAGTCGAGACTCCACATCGAGCGTACCGCCGTGCACCTCGACAATCTGCTTAACCAGCGCCAATCCTAGCCCTGTACCGCCCTGTTGGCGAACGCGGGAGTCTCGTGCGCGATAAAAGCCCTCCGTTAGGAGTGCCCGCTCCTCCGGTCGAACGCCGATCCCGCGGTCGTGGACCGACAGCAGGATCCCACGTCGGCCTCGACGTGTATCGCCCTGAAGATCGATGACCAAGTGTCGCTCGTCCGGCGAATATTTGATCGCATTGGTGATCAGATTGACCACCACTTGTGAGATCGCGTCGCGGTCGGCATCGACGAGGGGTAAACCGGTGGCGATCGTCAAATGGTGCTCGAAACCGGCGTGATCGAGCTGCGGGCGATACGCCTCGTAGGTCTCTTTGACTACCGCAGCGACGTCCGTTTTGCTGAAGGAATACTCCTTGCGGCCGGCTTCGATTCGGGCAAAATCGAGGATGTTGTCGATCAAGTTCGTCAGGCGTGTGCTCTCCCGGGTGATGATCTCGTAATACTCGTTGCGTTTCTCGTCCGAGGTTACGCGGCCCGATTGAAGCGTTTCGGCGAACATGTGGATCAGCGCGAGCGGCGTTTTCAATTCATGGGAGACGTCGGCCACAAAGTTCGCCTTCATCTCCGCCAAAGCGACTTCGCGACGAACCAAGCGGGTCAAAAACAGCATCGCGATCAGAACCGTCGCCAATGCCAGAGTCGTCAGCACGACGTACACCAGCGTTTGCGTAAAAACGGTACGGCGCTGCTCGCGTACGAACGTCTCCGCCGGACGTATCGCCCAAAAATGCAACGCACCCGAGAGGCGTTGATCCCACGCCCCCGGTGCGTCGGAGTCCGCCACGCGAACCAACTCCAATGCGTCGTCGGTGGCGAGCAGCGGTTTGATAAGCTCGGACGCCACACGGTCCGTATCAACGATCGCCGCTACGTCCAAAGGGCGAAGATCCCCGCCGTAGGCACGGATCGTTGCGATGACGACGGTTTGTCCGGCGCGTTCGCCGTAAATAACCTCCGCGCGGCCGGTCAGCCCGATGCCGTCGACGGGCGCGGATCGGGCGATCAGACGACTTCGTACCAGCCCGCTCAGCTCGGAGTTCGCCGACGCCGCCGGCGCGAGCACTTCCAAATCAAAACCGTCCCACAAGTAGACACCGTCCAGCCAAGACGGGAATGCATCGGTCCGAGCCCAGGGAACGCCGCCGTGGTCACGCCGGTGGCTCGCCACGCCGAGGAGGGCGGCGTTTACGCGTTGCTGAAACTTTTCCGTCGCCTGGGCTGCGATCTGCCCCGCACGCAGACTTGTCTCCGTCATCAGGCGGACCGTCAGTAGGCGTACCTGCTGGAATGCGAGAATCGTTCCGACCGCGCTGAGCCCGATGGCGAGGATTACGGCGGAAAAGCCCGCCAGTCGTATATTGAGTGGCTGGGGCGTGGGCGTTTTCAGTGTCTGTGACATGCGAGAGGTCACAAGGCTAGCCCATCAGACGATCGGAGACCAGCCAAACGGTCGCGGACTTCGACGAGCAGGTGGATATGGTACCAATTTGGTGCTATATTGCCCGGTTCCTGATCGCCCGGCCACTTCGAGACCTTACGCGTCGGTTCGCGTATCCGTGAGGGATGCAAACCCGGCAGGCCTCGGCGACACTCTGGCGGAGTCTCACCTATGGCGGAAGTCACACAACAGCAGGTTTTCGAGCAGCTTCGCACGGTCAACGACCCGGAGTTGAATCGCGATCTCGTTACGCTCAACATGATCAAAAAGGTCGATGTGGAAGGATCGCGCGTTCGCGTTCACATCGAGTTGACCACGCCGGCGTGCCCGCTCAAAGATCGGATCAAGGCCGACGTTGAGAAGGCGGTCGGTTCGATCGACGGCGTCAAGGTCGTCGACATCGAGTGGAGCGCCCAGGTGCGTTCCGGCCGATCACCCTCGAAACAGTTGCCGGGTGTTAAAAACGTCGTCGCCGTTGGTGCGGGCAAGGGGGGTGTGGGCAAGAGCACACTCGCCGTGCTGCTCGCCTACGGCCTGAAGCGCGCGGGTGCATCCGTCGGCTTGATGGACTCGGACGTCTACGGTCCGAGCATTCCGACGATGACCGGAGTGGAGGGCCATCGCCCGCAGGTGACCGATGGGATGATCATACCGGCCGATGCGGGCGGCGTGAAGATCATGAGTATCGGCTTTATGGTCGAACGCGATAAGCCGTTGATCTGGCGCGGTCCGATGGCCCACGGCGTCGTCAAGCAGTTTTTGGAGC
>JADFRO010000315.1 GCA_022561255.1 Planctomycetota bacterium
GGTTTGCCCCTTGTTGTGCATGGCGTATTGCTCGGGAAACCTGGCATCGTCGGGGATGAGCTGCGAAACGCCGCCGATCACGTCGACGGTGGCCCACGTGACGTCGTCGCGCAGGGCGACGAACGCGGTGACCATGGCGGGCGTCTCCGTTTTGACCGGCACGCGCAGGACGTACATAGCGTCAAGACCGAGATTTCTCGCCGTCTGCACCCGTCCAAACGACGCTGGATACAGCGGATCGACCCGCGTAACGCCCCAGCGCGCGGCAACTTGACGGAACGCGTTGGTGAGAAATGGGCGCGGGTCAGCATCGCGGGATCGCGCGTGAAGGGGTAACGCAGCCGCCACGCGCGTCGTCGCCGCGGGTGTCAGTCGCACGAGAATGTGCGTGGATGCATAGCCGTCGAGTACATCAGCATGACGCCGAGTCGCTGGGTCCGCGTGCGCACCCGTTGCGACGAAAACCGCCGTGAGCGCGCAAACCGCGCAACGGACGCTGAGTCTCTTATGGCGCAGCTTCATTCCACCCTCCGCAGCGACCCGGATTCAGACGCGGATCCCGCAGCCATTCTAGCTAATGCGGAGACGGCAACCAAGAATTATTCGGACCTAGGGGCAACGTCTAGAGTAGTTCTCTGAGTTTTCGCTTGACGATTTTTCCTGTTGGACCGGTAGGTAGGTCGTCACGAATCTCAATACGTTTGGGCGTCTTGAAACTCGGAAGGGACTTTCGGGCGAAGATGCGGAGCTCGGCACCTGTCAGTTCCGCACCTTTGTTGGGGATGACGAAAGCGACGGGAGCCTCCCCGCGCAAGGGGTCGGCGATTCCGATAACAGCCGCCTGGAGCACGTGCTCGTGGGCCTCGAGTACGACCTCGATCTCGCGCGGGAAAACGTTCTCGCCGCCGATGATGAGCATCTCCTTAGCTCGACCGGTAATGGCCAGGAAGCCGTCGTCGTCGATTCGTCCGACGTCACCGGTGTGCAGCCATCCTTTGGCATCGATGACTTCCGCCGTGGCCTGCGGCTGCTGGTAGTACCCCTTCATAACTCCCGGTCCCGATACGAGGATCTCGCCCTCTTCGCCTACGGAAAGATCACCACCCTCCGCGTCGACGATTCGAACGCTCACGTTGTTGATCGGTCGCCCCACCGTCCCTTCGCGTGATGCATCGACGGAAGAGACGGCAACGATGGGTGACGTTTCCGTTAAGCCATAACCTTGACGAAGCGGGATTCCGAATCGCTCGGCAAATCCGTCGCGAACGCTGTCGGGAAGCGGTTCTCCACCTGCAATCGCCAGGTAGATCGATCGGAAGGCGTCGGGATTGGAGGATTTGGTTCGCAGGATGGCGGCGTACATGCTCGGGACGGCCATCATGATGGCGATGCGCTCGCGCTCGACGGTGCGTACAACGGAGAGCGGGTCGAAACGCGGGATCGCGTGAACCGAGGTGCGCAAAAAGATCGGCACAAGCGTGTTGGCGGTTAGCCCGAACACGTGAAACGGTGGAAGGACATTCAGGAAGCTGTGGTGCGACAAGAGACGTAAAGATTCGATTGTGTCCACGCAGTTGCTGTGCAGGTTGCGGTAGGTCAGCATCACCCCCTTGGGTTTCGCCGACGTTCCGGATGTAAACAAAATAACTGCCGTATCGTCCGGATCTACGTCGGGCGCTCGCGCCGGACGTCGCAAGACTCCGGTTAGCATGCGTCGCTTGATCGGTAGATCCTCCAGGAAGACGGTGCGCGCTGGAAGTTTTTGCGACAACTCAGCGAACGGCCGGATCGTTAGGATCAGATCGATATCTGCGTCTTCCACGATCCGCGCAAGCTCATCGCCGTGCAGAAGAAAGTTGAGCGGAACGGCGACTTTTTCGCACCACCACGTTCCGAAGAGCGCCGCCGGGAAGACAGCCGTCGCCGGAAGCATCAGGCCGACGTGCTTTCGCTGAGTGTTTTCGACAACGACGTCGCGCAGAATCATCGCGAGACGAGTGAGCTGTTTGTAATTCAGGGATGTGGCTCCGTCCGAGACGGCAAGGGTCCGCGGTGAGCGCCGGTTGGCATCGAGTAGTGCGTCGACTAGCATCTAAGCTTGTGTGGTTCCGTAATGAAACGCTTCGATTCCTTGTCGTTGGGAGCGTACGAACACGCCGGGTCTTTGTCCAGTTCGCTGCGGGTTTGAGATTTCCACCGAATGAGCAACGAAACTCGCGGGTTGTATCGAGCGGACGCGATGGCTACCTCCCTCGGTGCGGGTACCGCGTCGTCCGTGGCGTGTCGTGTGATCGGGCTGGGGCGTGGCGTGGCGCTGGCCTGGTTGCTGACTCCGAGTCAGTTCGGACTGCTCGGCGTTGCGCTGCTGCTCGCCAACGTCTTCACTCCGATCTGTGCAGCCGGTCTATACGAAGGGATCGCGCGGTACGCGCCGAAACACGAGGTAGCCGGAGCGCTTCGGGCGTTCGTTACTCGGGCGGGATTGGTTGTCGTGGTCGTTGCGGTCTCAGTTGGCGGTGCGCTGATATTGCTGGGCTCCGCGCAACTCGGCCCCATCTTCTTTGTGGCGGAGCAGGTCACGTCCGGTGAGGGTCCGGCGGTCCCGAATTCCGCCGTGGGGGCATCTTCGTCCGTCACACTCACTCAGTTGGTGTTGGTCTGCGCGATCGCGCTCGCCGTCTATCAATCGATGTTGGGATTGTTTCAGGGGCTACGGATGTTTCGCGTGCGAGCGGTCGCCGAGTTGCTCGCGGCGATTCTCTTCACGCTCATCGCCGTCACGCTCGCATGGCAACGTTCGGCCACCGCTTCAACGGTCATGTTCTCGTACGCGGCGGCGAGCGTTGTCGCGGTGCTCGCGCTGGCCCCAGGGCTTGTTTCGCGAGCTTTCTCGATGGCCGGTCAAGATTCTCCACTGGCTGCGGGATCGGTGAAAGCTTTGATGAAGTACAGCGGGTGGATGGCTGGGACTGCCCTGGTTTGGCACGCGCTCTGCTACTATCCGATGTGGTACCTTCTTAAGGTATCCGGGCCCGAGGCGGTGGCACCGTTTCATGCGGCCCGAATGGTGGCACAGTTGCTGCAGGTCGGTGCGGCTGTGCTCATTGCGGTCGTGACAGCCACGGTAACGCGGACATGGGAGCAGCGCGGGCGAGACGAGGCTGCCGACGAGCTGAACGTGTTGACCAAGGCAGCGCTGGTGGTCTTCCTCGTCGGGGGAACGCTTCTGCTACTGGCGAAGCCGCTCGTTCTCGGGATGTTTCCGGAAGCGCTCGCAGTCGGAAACTCGGCTTACGCCCCCCTACTGTTGTTCTTCCTCCTGGCGGGCGTGTTAAGTGTGTTGTCCATTCGATTAACTCTCGTGGAGAAGCCGGGCTTGGTGCTCGTCGCATGGCTGGCGGGTGCGTTTGTGAACGTCGTCGTGTCGTATGCGCTGATCCAATCGAACGATGACGCGTCATCGCCGACGTCGGTGATCGGTCTTGCTGCGTGGTCGAGCGTCGCTGGGATTGCGATGGCCGTCGCCGTATGCTTACTATTGATTCATCTTCAAGGCCTCGGCGTGTGCGGGCGATGCTGGGTTCTCATGGCGGCCGCGTTAGCCGTCGGCTTCGGCTGGCCCTTCGCCCTCCCCGTCGCCATCGTCATTGTCGCCCTGGCGTTGCGCACCACCACGCTCTTCTCACACGAGGAACGTTCACG
>JADFRO010000316.1 GCA_022561255.1 Planctomycetota bacterium
GTCGCGCGTGCGCTCCGCGCTACGGCGGCTGCGTAATCGATATCGGCTAGCGTAGAAATCGATCGACCAGCGAGCCAGCCGACGCAGTTGGGAAAACGCCTCGTTGTCGACAAGGCGGTCGCAGGAAATATTGATCGTCAAAATCTCACCGGGCTCGGCCTTGATCAAATTACCTACCTCTTCCTCATGCCGAGTCGACACCTCGACCGCGAAGGTAGCCCAATGCGCGAAGCGCGTCGTCCCCATTCTTTCCATCGACGGCCGCAATGTGCGACGGAATCATCGAGTCGTATCGCTCCCGCAAGGTGTCCAGCAACTCTACGGCAACCTCGGCGTGTGTGTCGATCAGATTTTCCTTTTCGTGCGGGTCGGACCGGCGGTTGTACAACTCCGCCTTGGTCGACGAAATGTACTTCCATTCTGAAGAAGTCACACTACGCTGCTGAGCCCAGCCGAACGCACTGAACAGGTACAGACTCTCCGAATAAGCGACACGTGGTTCGAGCTTCCCACCACCGAGCGCATCCGCGAGCGATCTTGAAAGCACGTCCTTGGGCAACTTCAGCCCGACGAGCTGCACGATCGTGGGAAATAGATCGGCAACCTCCACAACTCCGCCAACGCGGCCACCCCCGACCGCAAGTGTGGGATGCGCGAAGATCAACGGGACGTGCAGATTGGTGTCGTACAGAAAATCCGTGTGGCCCGACTCGCGATGCTCCCCGAACGACTCACCGTGATCGCCCACCACAATCACCACGGTCCGCCGCATCCAACCGCTCCGCTCCAACCAGTCGAGGAGACGACGCACCTGCGAATCGACGTACGCGATCTCGCCGTCGTAGGGGTCCATGTCGTCGACACGAAACGCCTTCGGTGGGGAATAGGGATCGTGCGGATCGAAGTAGTGAACCCAGCAAAAGAAAGGCTGCCGCTTCCCGGCTGCGAGCCACTCCAACGCCCGATCCGTAACCACACCGGCACGCAACTCGAACGGCGAAGATGCTCCCTCGCTGCTCATATCGTCGACGTACACGTCGAACCCCCGATCGAGCCCGAAACGAGAGTCCAGGGCGTAGCTGCCGACAAACGCACCCGTATGGTAGCCTCGTTCCTTGAACAGCGACGCGAGCGTGGGGTGGTGGCCGCCCAGCCGACCGCGCCCGTTGACGCGTAGTCCATGCTCGCGTGGATACCGGCCGGTCATCATCGTGGCGTGGGACGGCAGCGTCAGCGGTGCCTGGGCGAACGCCTGCTCGAACAAGACACCCCGAGCGGCGAGCCCGTCGAGCGCCGGCGTCCGACCGGGTTCGTATCCGTAACAACCGAGGCGGTCGGCACGCGTCGTATCGAGCGTTATCAGAAGAACGCTATCGGCATCCCTCAGCGGCGTATCGATCCTTCGCTTACAGCCAAGCGACAGCAAAGCAAAGGCGAACGAGACCGCCAGAACCTTCCGCGAGATCATCGCTCAAGTCTACCCGCCCGCGTACGGTCGGGTCAACGAAATGTAACTGCTACCCAATGCGGTCGTCCCCCAGCCCGTCGCCCGCAAGCGCTCGAAAAAAACAAAGGCGGCGCATGACGCCGAAGCACCATACGCCGCCTTGTTGTTAACCATCCAAAGGGGAGGTTAAACTCCCCTAGGATCGGAAATCACATCGAGCCTCTTAGCGAGTGCCCGTGCCCTTCCGAGACGTACGCGAGACCTTCTTGGACGGACGAACACCCTGCGTGAAGGCATTCATGTCGGCGATGTTGAGCACGCCGTCCCCGTTCAAGTCAGCCACCACGAGCTCACCACGACCCATCTCACGAAGTTCCCTGGTGGAAATCTCGGTCAACGGAGTTGCGGCCGGAAGCCCATCCACCCCACAGCAGACCTTCGCCGTGGTGAGGAAGTTCATGTCGATGAAGGCGTAGTCGGACATATCGACCAGTCCATCACCGTCGAGGTCGGCGTTGGGACCAGCGGTCCCACACGGCGTGTTGCCATCGCCGTAATCGGCACCCCACTGCGATATGAGTGTACCCCAGTCGAGAATGTCGATCACGAACAGGCTCGGCTCAGCGCCGCTGACGTCCTTCTTCCAACCGTCGAGGTTACCATTGATCAGCCAGTTTCCGCCGAACGCCGGATCGCCACGGAACGAAGCGCTCAACTGTCCACCGGCGCAGTCGTCAGGACCGAACAGGTAACAGCTACGCAGCGTGTGCAACTGATCCCACGCGGTGATGCAATCCCAGTTTCCTTTACCCGGAATCTTGATCTTGCCCTGGGATTTACCGACGAAGTCGAACGCGCCACCGAACGTGATGCTCTCCGAGAACCTAAGCGGCTCTTGGATCGTGTTCGGGTAGAGCGTGAACTTGATGCAGCGGGTAAGCCCGTCACCCGGCTTGCTCTGCGACGTCGGCGAGAGCGCGACTTCGATGTCCAGGCTTGTCTGGTCGTTGACTTCAACGGTCCAGCAGCCTTCCGTGCACTCACGCGCCGCAGACGCTACAGGCGCGTAGCAACCCGCGTCCGCACCGCATACGTCGGACTGAACCCAGCAGCAGAAGTTCGAAACACCCTGCGCGAACTCGCCACCGCCCATCACCACTTCGCTGGAGTAAACCAAGCCGCTCTGGTGCTCGCCGCGACACATCATCGTCGCGTCGCCACACATGTCGTCCGTAGTCGGAGCGCTCCAGCTCTCGACCGCCGACGGGCGATCACAATCGACGTTGGTCTTGACGTCACCAGGCGTGTCGATCATGACCATGTTGTTGGCCACGACCGTGTTGCTGCAAAGCCCATTCACCCCAACGCGCTGCCCGGTGTTGTCGACCATGTAGGTGTTCTCCGGGTTGTTGCTGTCGAAGCAGATATCACAGGCGTTGCAGGTACCGATCTTCTTGAAGCTCATCGTGAGTATGTTGGCGTTACCAGCCGGGCCGTCATCGGCACCGAAGGGAATACCAACGACGATGAAGATCGTTCCGGCAGCCTCATCCACGACCGGACCGAACACGGTGGACGTGTACGGATCGGCGCCCGCGATGCTGACGTACTCCATGCAGCTCGGATCGTAGTTGATCAGGAACTGACCACCGTTGATCGCGGCCGTCGCCGCCGCGACAAAGGCGTTTCCGGTGAGCTTGGCACCGTCGTCGCCGCTGTCGAAGCACTTGTCGTCGGCCTTACCGCTCGGATCGAAGTTTATCACCAGATCCGGAACCAGCGAGCACTCGCATTTTCCGTTGATGCAAACCGGGGCCGTAAGACCCGTCTGACTCTGACAGTCCGCATCATCAGCGCAGTCCAGCGACGCTCCGTTCACGTCCGTTCCGGAGCAGGTATCGCTGCCCGAACCGTCGCAAACGTCGTCGAAGCTACACGGGTTGTCATCACCCGGCGCCGTGCACGTACCACCCGCACCGATCGGCGTTTGGATGCACGTTCCACGGTTGGGAGCGGAGCTACAGGAAGCAACCGAACACGTGTTGTTGTCTACCGGCGTGCAGATGTCGCCGTTACCCGCATCACAGCACTGCGTGGCCTGGTTCCAGTTCGGATCGGCCGTATTGAAGCAGACGAAGTCGACGCACGTATCGGTCGTGCAGCGATCGTTGTCGTCGCACTGGATATTCTCAGTGCAAGACGGGCACTCCTCGTCTGCGCAAGTCACACCGGGGCGAAAGACCCT
>JADFRO010000317.1 GCA_022561255.1 Planctomycetota bacterium
GTTTCTACAACTGCTTGGTAAACGGCCGGCTCGGCGTGCCAGCCCCCCAAGAAGCGTGTCGGAAGGCGTTCGACTATGACGACGATGACCGGTTCACACTACGAGACTTCGCCGTATTCCAAAACGCGTTCGGGCGATAGGATCG
The DNA here is from genome assembly GCA_022561255.1 of Planctomycetota bacterium. Lineage (GTDB taxonomy): Bacteria > Planctomycetota > Phycisphaerae > UBA1845 > UBA1845 > JAJRUK01. The sequence goes on from JADFRO010000317.1 coordinate 146, forward strand.
AGCGTTCGGGGTTGCGAGCGGACGCAAAGCTTACAGGCCGCGCACGCAGTTGTGTGGATACATGGCTGATGAGGTGGCGCCTATCCATCGTTGCGTGGATGGGTACACGCTAAGTCATGTGTTCAGCTTTGTTTACGTTCACTCGGGGCGATCCGTGTTGAACCCCAAAAGATGCCGATCTGTGACACTCAGCCAGTGGTTCTCGCCGGTCCAGGGGATCCCGCGTCGACCGCATAGAGGCCCTGGCAGCGCGAATTGAGCGAGGGAGACGCCGCTAGAGCCGAGAAAGCGACGGTTTTCGGAGCCGGTTACCCCCGTTGCCAAGAATCTGGTTTTTTCGGGTTTCTCTATTCCGCCAAGCCCCACGATGGCTTATGATGAGCACGGTCCCCCGTCGGGCTGTTGCGCGGCGCGGGAAGTCGGCAGGTTGAACAGGTGGACTGCCGTCACTGGCGTTTTCAATTCGTAGGCCGTTGACGCGTGCTCATCGGCCTAAGTGTCCGCCGACTCCTGCCATGTCATCGGAAGGAGCGTTCGATGGAGTCACCCTCTCGACACCTAATGGGCAAGCGGTCGGCGCGCGGTCGTCACGTCTTCATAGCCGGGCTGCTTCTGGTTCTCTCGATCACGACCGACGCACGGCCACCGGAGCTTGTACAACGAGAAGGGGAAGCCCATGGAATCGCAGCGCTGCTCCATGGGCCGATTGAACATCTGCAAGAACTGATCGTATCAGGCGCGCTTGCGGGCGAGCTGCGCCTCACGCCGGCCGCAACCTACCCAGGTGGAACGTACAACACCGGCGGGTATTACGACAACGGCGATATCGTCGGGCAGCGTCTCACTGTTGTCGGTGGTGGTCGCACCTACTGGAACATGCGGCTTAAAGGATGGGGGCAAACCGGAAACATGCTGCGCGGATGGCAGGGGCGAGTCGACCCGGCGTCCCTCAAGGGGGAAAACGCTGATTGTGGCGGAGGCGCCGGCTCTTGCCTGGGCGCGGGCGACCTCTTCGTGCCGGCCGTTCCGTGTGGCACGTCAGCGACCTGTACTGCGGCCTTCGGTGAGGCGAAGAACGACGAGACGTATACCCTGACACGGACTGAACACTGCGATGGCGGCTTCTGCCAATCCGCGTTCCCGAATGATCTGCGCCCTGGTTGGTTGTTCGCATCTTTGATAGATCCCCAGGATCTGATCTTCGCCTGCGCCACTCCACCTCCAGGCCCGATATGTTTTGGCGTGTTCTCCGGTGAAATGGCCGACGAGGGTCTGAACTACTATGGGGGGACCATTGTGCTGGACGTCCCCGCCGATGCCCGCGGGCTGTACAAGATCGAGTGGGACCCTTCTGACTCGTTCTACATGAACTTCTCGGTGGCATTCCCCTTCGCGGCTCTGGTTCCCGGCGAGCTGGAAGTTCTCGTACCCTGCGCCTGCGAGACCGACGTCGACGGCAACGGAATCATCAACGTCGTTGACACCGCAATCGTCGTCGATTGCGTGAGGGATGGCCTGTGCGAAGCGTGTGTGAACGACTGCGACATCGACTGCAGTGGTACCACCGACTGGAGCGACTTCGGCGTAGTGTCGTGTGCCGTGTTGGGGCTCACGGACTGCTGCAATCGTCCCGTAGGGGCGTGCACCGGCGCCAATCCGAATACGTTCCCGGACTGCATGGTGACGCAGAAGGAAGCCTGCGAGATCCATGGCGGCACCTATCTCGGGCACGGAACAACTTGTCCGCAGGAATGCGGGGGTATCGCTGGAACTGGGTGCGAAGCCGGGCAGTTCTGCAAGTACCCGATCGGAACGTGCGACGTTGCGGACCGGCAGGGCTTGTGCACGCAGATTCCGGACGCTTGCCTGCTGGACATCTATGACCCGGTATGCGGCTGCGACGGAGTGACCTACACCTACGAGTGTTTCGCAGACATGGCCGAGCAGTCCGTTGATTTTGAGGGCGAGTGCGACCCGGGCACGTGCGCCGCCACCCGACAGTTCAGTGCGAACTATTGCCCCGGTCGAGCAGAGCAGGTGACGATTGCCCTCGACGCTCCGACCGGAACCGAAGCCTTGGCGGTCGAGGACGCGCCCCCCGCTGACTGGGTCGTGGGTCCCATCACCAACGATGGGTTTTACGACTCCGTAAACCACAAGGTGAAATGGGGACCCCTCTTCGCGCCGTTCCCGGCGCAGGTGTCGTACAGCGTCACACCGTCCGCCAACGCAGCAACGAGCTGCTTCGCGGGGACGGTCTCCGTGGACGGCGCGAACCAATCCGTGTGCGGCTCCTCATGCCAGGAAGAATCCTGCTGCGAAGACATGGAGGCGGAGACGCAGCGAGAAGCCTGCACCGACTGCACCGTTGCAAGTTGCAGCGAGTGCACGGAGGGCAGTTGCGCCGACGGCGTGATCAGCCTATGTGAAATGATATCATACGCTTGCGCGTGGAAGCGCGGCTGTAACGACGATATCGGCGGCATGACACGGGCGGCGTTTATATGGCGCAACGGCGAGTGCTACTGCTGGGACGACACAGAGCAAACATGGGTTCCATCGGACTGCGCCTCGAACGCAAGCGCATGCTGCGCCACAAGCGCCATCGCCACCGCCGGCGGGAAAGGAACCGCCGCGCCCGACGGTGAGGCCGTGTTTCGGATCAAGACGGAGCCCCACAATATCTGGAAAGTGACGATCGATGTTCTGCCGAACGTTGGCACTTCCGCCACAGCTGTTGAAATCACCGTTCCCAATCGGTGGAACGTAGTCGAGTTCGGCGACGGCGGGCTTTACGATCTGCGCCATCGGAAAATCAAGTGGGGACCGTACTTCGGCGATGAAGCTTTGTCGCTCGTAGTTACGATGCAAGCACCGGAAGCTCGGAGTTCACGAGACGGGCGATCCCTGGGCAATCGTGGCTATAGCGGCGGAAAAGGAGCAGCCGTAGAACTGGACGGTACGGTCTCGTTCGACGGCCGTAGTCGGCCGATCGCAGTCGGAAACTAAGTGTTCGGCACGCCGGAAGGAAGAGGAGTGATGCGCAGCGCGGGGTTTGTGTGTGGTGTATGCGTCGCGGTGGCCCCGTCCGTTTCGGCAGCGCAATCCGCCGTGCGCGACTTGCCCGACACGTATGAACCGGGCGGTCCGCCGGTAGTCGTAGGCATCACGATCGTTTCTCCAGGCAGTGTGGCAGCCGTCGGCGTCGAAGATCAACCTCCCCTCAACTGGGCGGTCTCCAGCATAAGCCACAGCGGTTTCTTCGACGCCCAAAGTCGCAAGGTCAAGTGGGGACCTTTCTTTGCTCCGTCGATTCCGGCGACTATTTCGTACGAGCTCGCGCCGCCGCAGACGTTATCGGGGTTATGCTTCTCCGGCACCGTCTCCTTCGACGTGGCGAGGATGGTCCAGGAGATTAAGGCGGGAAAAGTGGAATACCGCGTGGATAAGGCGGGAATCGTCCACGCCCCCGTCGGCAAGGCGAGCTTTCCAGATGCGGACTTGAAGGAGAACATCGAGTCGGTCATCAACCACATCGTCAAGAT
>JADFRO010000318.1 GCA_022561255.1 Planctomycetota bacterium
GACGCCGTCGAAGTTCCCGACCGTGAGCACGCAATGCTCCAGGCCGGGGTCGAACGCGTCTAGGCCATGAATCACCTTCACAAAAGTTCCCTTAGACCGGACAACCCTCCAGTGTTCCATCACGCATCGATTGACGGGTTTTCCCGAGCCGCTCCTGCGGAGAGCGAAGCTCCTGCGGAGAGCGAAGCTCCCTTGAGGAAGCGACCCCGCGTTCGCCGGTTATCTCCAATCGTCCGCTCCCTCACGGCTCTGCTGGGCCCCACCCATCAAATGACGCGTGACGGAGCACCAGATCAGAACCGTAACCGAATTCGCCGCTCCACACACCTGACAGGATAGCGCCGCCCGACGATGGTTGCAATTATCAAGCGACCGGGATAGAGGATGGTTGACACGTTCCGGCCCCAGTGCTGTGATGCGTGACGTGGCCAACGCAACCGGTGAAAACTCCGAGCAACAGGTGATCAGCGCCGCTTGTTGCATCGACTCCGACGCCTTTGAGCGTTTCGGACGGGTGCTTCGACATTTCGCCGTGGGCCTTGTCGATCAGGCAATCTCACTGCGCATTCTCAGCAGCGACCCGCGGATCGAATCCCTCACCCTCGGTCCCGTTCAGACGCTGGTCCATCAGCCGATCGTTTGGCCTGTGCGCAAGCGACGCGTTGAACAGTTGGTTGACGCCCTGTCGCATCAACCACCGACGATTGTCCACGCCCTCTCGCATCGATCCTACGGAGTCGCCAAGGCGATCGCCCAAGCGTTCGACATCGACTTGGTCTTTCAGGTGACGTCCATGGCTGACTGCGATGCCATCGCCCAGACGAACGTCGACCACGTCGGGCGGTTTCTCGCGATCAGCGAGCCCCTCGCCACGTTCCTTACCACACAGCTCTCGCTTCCGAAGAACCTTGTCGAATTGATTCGCCCGGGCGTGCAGGTGTCTAAGGAGATCGCCTGCTTCACTGAACCCGACCGCACGCCAACGCTTTTGTGCACGTCCAACTTCGAGAAGGACAGCGGCGTCGATCGGCTCATCGTCGCGCTGGAACTTCTAAGACAACGCGAGCAAGCACCGCTCGTCTTTCTCCTCGGACGCGGTCGCTACGAATCCGCTCTGCGAAATCTCGTGCGTCAGCGCAACCTGCTCGCCTCAGTTACGTTCGCCCAGCCACAGGGCGACCCGCTACGCGCGATTCGCAGCGCTGACATCTTCGTGCGTCCCACGATCGACACGGACTTCAACGCAGACAGTCTGCAGGCCCTCGGCGCGGGCGTGGCCGTCGTGGCGGTGGCCGGCGGCGTCGGGGACCATCTGCGCGACGGGGAAACCGCACGGATCTGCCGTCCCGAAAGTGCCGAAGCGTTGGCCGATGCCATCGAAGGGCTGCTCACGAACCGCGCCGAAGCTCGCCGCCTCGCCGCAACGGGGCTCGAATACGTACGAGCGAACCACGCGATGAGTGCGATGGCGGAGCGGACGGCCGCGGTCTACCGGAACCTCGCCCTTCCAAGAACGACCTTCAGCCTCAATACGTGAGCGTGTGTTTGAACGACCGACCGCAACTTCCCGTCACGTCGTCCGGTACGTTGCCCGCTGCCTCATCGGGCGCTTCGGAAACCGGCGCCCTCGTCGATCGGTTGCGGTCGCGCGTCAAGGGTGACGTCCGTTTCGATCGACTCTCGCGTACGCTTTACGCTACCGACGCGAGCATTTACGAGATCACACCGGCCGGGGTCGTCATGCCCAAGGACGTCGATGACGTGGTGGCTGTCGTCTGCGCCTGCGGTGATGCCGGAACACCCGTCATCGCGCGCGGCGCCGGAACGGGCCTCACAGGCGGAGCCGTTGGACACGGCGTGCAGCTCGACCTCTCCAGATACATGAACGCAATCGGCCCGGTCGATGTGGAGCAGCGAACCGTCGAAGTTCAACCGGGCGTCGTGCTCGATGAAGTCAACGCCCACCTCGCGCAATATGGACTTCAATTCGCGCCCGACGTCGCGACCGCCAGCCGGGCCACCATCGGCGGCATGATCGCCAACAACTCCTGCGGGGCGCACTCGATCGTTTACGGTCGCACGGTGGATCACGTGCACGCCCTAACCGTCGTCCTGGCGGACGGTGAGGTCGTCACATTTGAACGCGGCGAAAGTGCGACAGTCGACGGAAGAGCGGGCTCAATCGCCCGCCACCTCGCGGAGATCCGCGATGAACACGCCGACGAAATCGAGCGACGTTTTCCGAAGGTTCTCCGCAGCAACGGCGGTTACGGTCTGGATCGTCTGGGTAGCCGCGGTCAACCGATTGACGTCACGAAGCTTATTTGCGGGAGCGAAGGCACGCTGGGCATCGTCGTAGCGGCGACGATCGGGCTGATTCCCCCGCCCAAACACACCGGCCTGGCGATCCTCCACTTCGAGTCGCTACTCGATGCCCTCGCCGCAACGCCTGCGATCTTGAAACACGAAGTCTCCGCGGTCGAGCTCGTCGACCATCTCATCGTCGACGCCGCACGATCCAATCCCGCCCTCGCTTCTCGAAGCGGGTTTATTGAGGGTCGGCCCGCGGCGCTGCTGATCGTCGAGTTCTTCGACAAGTCGGAGCAGACCGTAGCAGCACGCATCGATCGCCTTGTCGAGGACAAGGAGGCAACGGCGAAGGCGTACGCGTCAAGCGCCATACTCGATCTCAAAGAGCAGAGCGACGTATGGAATCTTCGCACCTGCGGACTCGGCCTGTTGATGTCCAAACCAGGCGATGCGCAGCCGTATGCCTTCGTCGAGGACTCCGCCGTCGATCCCTTACGGCTTGCGGATTACATCGAACGGTTCGGGCAGATTCTGGATCGAGAGGGTGTCACCGCGGGCTACTATGCTCACGCCAGCGTCGGTTGCATTCACGTTCGGCCGGTCCTGAACCTCAAAAAGGCGAACGACGTCGAAAAGATGCGACGCATCGCCGAGTCTATCAGCGATCTTGCGCTGGAGTTCGGCGGTGCCATGACCGGTGAGCACGGGGACGGAATCGTTCGGTCGTGCTGGTCGGAAAAGATGTACGGCCCGCAAATCACCCGCGCATTTAGACAGGTTAAGGAGCTGTTCGATCCGGCTGGGATCATGAACCCGCACAAGATCGTCGATCCCTGGCCGATGACAGAGCACCTCCGCTACGGCCCGGATTACCAAGCACGAACCATCAAAACGTACTTCGATTACGGTGAGCATGGCGGACCGGCGGGTTTGGCGGCGATGTGCAGCGGTGTAGGCCAATGTCGTCAGCGCCAGACCGGGGTGATGTGCCCATCGTTTGTCGCCACCAACGACGAGAAGCACACGACCCGCGCTCGTGCCAACGCCCTGCGCGTTGCGCTTTCAAATCGTGGACTGCTCGACGGCCTCGACGATCCGCAGCTCGCCGAGGTGATGGACCTATGTCTCTCGTGCAAAGCGTGTAAGACGGAGTGTCCTACGGGCGTCGACATGGCCCGCCTAAAAGCCGAATACCTCGCCCATCGCGTGCTCTCTCACGGCGCGAGTCGGCGTGCGCGTCTTATCTGTGACCTGCCCGACCATCTCGCGCGAGCGTCGCGGTTTCCACGAATCGCCAACATTATTGCACGTTCCCGGATCGTTCGAGCGATGATGGAACGCCGCTTCGGACTCGACCGACGCATCATGCCCC
>JADFRO010000319.1 GCA_022561255.1 Planctomycetota bacterium
TGCAGGCTTGAGCTTTGCGGAGACCCCCCAACTTTCTCAAACTTACCTGAATGTGCTCTGCCGTTGCAAGGACGAGTCAGGCCCAGCCCGGGGTGGGGCCTGGACAGACGCCGGTTCATGGTCCACTCCGGCGTACTCCAACGCACACGGCCTGCCCAGTCATCGCCTGCACCACACCGGACTGCTCTGAGGCACGAGATGAGACGCAAAGCTCGCAGCCCGATCCGATATTTGGACACAACGTCCTCAAGGACAACGCTGTGGACCCATGATGAGCCCGGGCATGGGCAGGCTCTTCACCGCGTCGATGGTGTTTTGAAGCTCAAGAACGTTCACGTTTCGGAGGGGATTGAGAATCCCAGGAATGAGCATGGTCCTCGGTTTTGTGAACGCCTCCGGTATCGGCTTGACCTTATCGCTCGCAGCTGCGATGTCCGCGGCGTTCGTCGCACCGTCGGCTGTCAGGTCAGCCCAACGCGCCGTGGAAATTCGCAGCGTCGCCGAAACCGCCGTACAACGTTCGTTGCCTTCGCAAGACGCGGCCATCTGCTTAACGTCGTATTCCGAACGCCCCGGCACGATGCCCGGACCGTATATGTGGAGCACGCCGCCTGCAAGGTCACCCGCCCAATCCCGGTAATCGGGCTCGCATCCGGTCGTGGCGCAGAGGAACGCGGGCTTGAACGTGTCGTCCGGACAGCTCATGGTCGCGAGGCATGCAACGCCCTCGCCGCAGTCCTCGTCATCCGAGCAGAGTTGGGACGTTCCCGCGCAGTTGCGCATCTGCAGACATTCCTCAGCCTCGCCGCAGTCGGCGGGACCACGACAGAGTTTCGTTCCCGCCGCCCCTGCACCTTGGCACGTTTTGACGACGTTGACGTAGCGAACCAGACCCTCGCCAGTGGCGAAGGGTGTTTGGCACACCCCATCGACGCAGTCGTCGTCGAATGAGCATGGAGTAAACAAGTTGTTGCTGTCTGCGCTGCACGTGCGATTCAGCGTGATCAACTTCACCTGGATCGCCGTTTTTGGATCGTCGCCCGGCGCCGGCTCCGGAATCACCAGGGAGATGAACCGGTTCTTGGGCACTTCTGATCCTTGCCCGTCCGGTGCGGGCTGTAGAGCCGGGTGAGGATCGTGAATCGATCGCAGCTCACCGTTTACCTTACGGATAATAGTCGCCTGCTCACCAATGATGGGCGGGTTCTTGTAGTAGATACGAACGTCGTTGAGCGTGATCGTCGCGTTCGGTCCAACAATGAGCGTCTCGACGTACAACGCCTCACTGTCGCGCGAAGATCCCTTCGGGTCGTTGACAAAGTTGTCTGTGAAGGTCACGTGGCTATTCGCCGCCACCTCGAGCGTCCCTATGACGTAATCCGCTACGGACAGATCGGTCACTGAGCCCAGATCCCGTGCCGCGACCTCGAACGTCTGCAGCTTGGTTCCGTCCAAAAGTAGCTTGCCCTGGGTCCAATCGAAACAGCTCGCGTCCGTCAACTGATTGTCGAAGGCGCCGCCGACGGTGACGCCCCCGGTCGAAGCGTTCGCCGACGTGGCTAGGTTGATGAGTGTAAGGTTGTTGCTGACTGTCAATCTCGACCTGCCCGTGATGCGTTTGATCGGTGGCGTGTGAAAACGCTGCACGGCAGCGATCGCGGCGCCGAAGGGCTCCGCACAGGGCGTGTCGGCGAGCGCTCCGTCGAGAACCAGATCCCCGGTCGCAACGACGACCATGTCATCCGTCAGCTCGAGAACTCCACCTGAGAGTTGTTCACATTGCTCTTGAGTGTCGAGGTCGTCGCACTTCTCGTGGTTGAGTTTGACGTTGATCGCCAGGAGTATCGCTGAGGATTCTTTGGCAACGTCAGGATCCTTCATGTATCGCCCGCCCGGACCAATCAGGGCGTCTCCCTGAGGTACGCACGTGCTGCAATCCGCCTCGTCCGACGGTACGCCGACACAGATGCAATCGTCTCCTCCGACAAGTACACTTCCGTCCACGGACGTGGAGTCTTCTATGATCAGATCGGTCCCGGAGGTGGGTCCGGCCGCAGTCACCGAGCCGCTTGCGGTTGTCAAACGTAAGATCGCTCCGCTCAAAAGGCGTAGCGTCGGAATCGTTACGCTCTCATTCAGAAAGACGTTGTCGCCTGCGTTCAGCGTGACAGCCACATCCGACGTGCCGTTGGCATTGTCCGGATAGCCGTGCATGGCCAGTGCTTCTGAATCTGGTGGTTCGTTGGGTTGGCTCGGCGCGCCAACAAGCAGGTTTAGTGGCCCCGCACCCGCTAGGTCCCAGTTGCAAGGATCGGTCCAGAGATCGGAGGGAGGATTGCACGCGTCAACGAACTGCGCGCATTCGTCGGGTACGCCGAACGGCCCGATCAGATCGGCTGATGTTCCATCGGCGATGTCGCAGGCGTCAGGTATGCCGGTAAGATTGCAGTCGTCACAAGCCGGGTCGCCGGCGCAATCGGCGATGTCGCATTCGTCCGGCTTTCCGTTGGCCGGCCAACTCGGGCTGTCACAGTCCTGACTCGTGCCCATCGAGATGTCCACCGCATCCACAACGCCGTTGTTGTTGCAGTCCGTGAAGTACTCGTACGAACCCATGTCGACGACTTGCAAATAGGTCGGCGGATCCGCGTTGCCGGTGTCCACGCTCTCCAGATCGTCGAAAAGGCGATCGTTGCCTAGCAGGTCAATCGGAAGTCGCTCACTGGTATCCAGATCCCCGTCAAGATCGAAAGCGTCAGACGGTAGGGCGGTCGTGTTACCCGCATCGATCGCCGGCGATCCCGGTGCCAGACGGAGGTTGTCGTCGGCGTTCCCGGGAATGCCGTCCGCCCCGTCGGCATCGACGAATTGAGGGTCGGTTCCGATGTTGTTCGACCCGGCGAACGTGTCGAGTCCTTGAACCGTGGAGAACGCGACGGTGGCGCTTCCGGAGACGACCGCGATCTGTGATGATTCGATCGTGCCATTGCTGTCGCTATTCCGCCAAAGGATCGAATTCGAGATTCCCGCAGTGCTGCTTCCCGCGATTCCTACGCCGCCGCCGGACGTCGCCGAGTTGAAACTTAGCGTGCAATTTGTGATCTGGGCATCGGTGCCATCAACCGAAAGTGCTCCGCCAAAGCTGCTCGCCACATTACTGTCGAATTCGGTGTTGGTGACCGTAGCCGCGCCACCGAGCACGCTGATCCCTCCTCCGATAGTTGCCGCATTATTTACAAAACGACAGTTAGTGATCGAGGCCGAGTTGTCATCAAGGGCGAGACCTCCGCCACGAAGCCCCGAACTGTTGCCGCGGAAGACGCACTCGACGACCTCGGATGCTCCGCCAAAGATGAAGAGGCCACCACCGTTAGCGCTCGTTGACAACCCCATATTCCCGTCGAATGTGCAGTCGCGGAATGTTGCGTTTGTGTTAGAGCACAGGACGCCGGCGCCGTTCCCCGTCACGAGCCCGTCCGCGAATGTGCAGTCCAAGAATCTGGGTGCCCCGGAACCGATGTACGCTGCACCTCCTTCCAGGCCCGCGTTCATGAGGAAGTTGCAACGGTTCAACGTGAAGTTTCCTGTGGAAGCGTGGAGTCCGCCCCCACGCGAATGGATTGGATCGTTCGCCAAGCCTCCGACGATCGTAACGCCGTCCAACA
>JADFRO010000320.1 GCA_022561255.1 Planctomycetota bacterium
GCCGGTTCCCTCCGGTACGCCCAAGGCGAGTGGCAGAAGCTCGCCTCGCCGACGCCGCCAAGAGCAGGGCGTCCGCAGGATGCGATTTTAAGTGTCCACGTCTGAATGACAAGGGCAAACATGTTGCTTTATTTTTAATCACACTCTGTGGCAGGCGCGAGCGGCGTATCCAATTGTGTTTCATGTGCGATTAAGCTACATTGTGTGCATAGGTTATGGTTGTACCCTGAAAAACCTCACATGGCCGTTTTGGATGGGTCGGCCTCAAAAAACGCCATGAGAGATTGGAGCATTTCACACTTCTGTGTTCCGAGCCGCGGGCTCTCCTGCGGAGCGCAACTCTCCTGCGGAGCGCAGCTCGCCCGCGCGATTTCTCGCTGCTCGATGTGTTGCAAAGGCCGGCGGCCCCGGCATTCGGATACAGGAAATGCTCTCTAGTCCGCGTCGCGTTTGATCGAGTCTCGGCTCCGAAGCCGCTTACGCTCGCCGGCCGTACGCTTGTCGCGTAGGCGTCGCTCTTTAGCGCCGCGGGGGACCGACGTGGGTCGGCGGCGCTTCTGTGGGATGAGTGCAGCCGCCAGCAGTTCGTAGAAGCGCTCTGTCGCCGCTCGTCGATTGGCGCGTTGCGTTCGGTGCTTCATCGAAGACACACGCACAAGCCCCGCCGCCGAGACCCGCCGCCCGAGCTGGCGGCGAATCCGCTGCTTTTCGCGATCACCCAACGTGCGGTTTTCGATCAGATTGAAAACGAGAACGGCGCGGGTATTGACCTTGTTTACGTTTTGGCCACCCGGACCGCTGCTACGCGCGAAATGGAACCGGAGTTGATCCTCGCCGATGCGAGCACGAAGTGTGTCGATCAGTGATGATACGGATTCGTCGGACATGGCCGGGCTCTATCGGTTGGGGTTCGAGTGCTCGGCAACCTCTAGGGCCAACGAAACGGAAACCCGTTGGCGCGTCGGCCATTCGGAGGGCGGTCGTCGCTCCACCGCTGCGCGTTTTGCCTAAGCCACTCGGCGATTGGGTCGCGCGCCCTCACTTTGCGGGCGTCGCCCAAGGATTCCGGAACAGAGGTTGCGGAGTCCCCACGGAACTCGCCGGCTTCGGTTTCGGGCAGGTTCCGCTGGTGCATCTTGAGTTGCGTCGATCCCCAGAGAATCAAGAGCCCCGGTGTTCGCCCGGCGATGTTCATGGCACGCTGAAAGTCGCGAGCGGCTGCGCTATAATGGCTCATCGCGGCGTTGCACTCGCCCCGAATGGTCAGGGCATCGGCGTCGTTGGGCTCCAGTTCGAGGACTTCGTTGGTGCTGACCAGGGCGAGTTCGTACTTGCCGGACGCCGCGAGCGCACGCGCTCGTCCAAGCAGCGCGGCGATGAAGGTTGGCTGCTCTGCCAGCACCGCGTCGAAGTCGGGCAGTGACTCTGCCGGCTCCGCTTTTGTGATCCAGGCGAGCCCGCGCAACGTCTTCGCCCAGCGTGACTCGCCCGGCGCACTCGCCGCACGCGTCAAATCTTCGATGCTTGCGTCCGCGTTGTCGAGCAGCAAATGCGCGAGTCCTCGCCAGAGGTGCGCACGGGGACGATGGTTGGGAAACTGCATAAGCCGCGTCGCGTCGGTGAGCATCTCCTCGAGCAACCCCAGTTGACCACAAAGAACCGTGTGCATTTGCCACGCCTCGAAGTCATCGGGGCGCAGCGAAAGATAGCCGCCCAAAAGGCTGCGTGCGCCCTTGAGATCCTGGTACGACCATCGCTTGGCGGCCTCTCGCAGGTGGACGGCGGCATCGTCGGGTCCCGTCGTGCCCTCGTCGGGCCAGTTCGGCGGAACAACGGCCATGTAGAACTCTTCGGCGACGCGATGTGCGATCGACGCCGGCGTTCCGACGGCCGGCGCGGCTGCGCCGGCGGTGGCGTTCGCATCCTCACCTACAGCTCGATTGCGACTCACCATGCCCTGCACCATGGGGATGGCGGCTTCCGCAAGACCGGCTGATCCGCCCTGGATCAGGCTCATGAGATCCAGCAGCAATTCGTTCGATTGACGACTTTCCTCAGCGACAGCGGTCGCCTCGAGTGCGGCTGCTTGCTGCGTGGCAGCATTCTTTTTGTTTACGCGCAGGCTCCACGCCAGCGCGCCCGCGGTAACGATCGCGATGGCGGCGAGTGCGGCGAACTGGTGTCGCCCGACGAAGCGCGTCAGACGTGTGGCCACCCCGGCACGGCGTGCGACGATGGGCTGGTTTTTGAGGTAGCGACGAAGATCCGCACCAAGCGCGCCGGCGCTTTGGTATCGCTGCTGTGGATCACGCTCGATGGCTTTGAGCGTAATGGTTTCCAGGTCGATCGGGATCTGCGGTTGATGCGCCCGCAGCGTCGGAGGCTCAGTGCTTAGAATTTTGCTGATGACCCCTTCCCGCGTTTCTCCGGGATACGGGGGGACGAGTGTCAGCCACTCGTACATCGTCGCACCCAGGGAGTAAATGTCGGCACGATGGTCGACTTGGTCCGGCACTCCGGTGATCTGCTCCGGGGCCATGTACAGCGGCGATCCGATCATCTCTCCGGTCATGGTCACGCCGGGCTGTTCCGCGATCCGGGCCAGGCCAAAATCGGAAATCCGCATGCGATCGTCGTCGCCGAGGATCAGATTGTGCGGCTTGATGTCACGGTGAATCACGCCCTGTTTGTGTGCGTACGCCAGGGCTTCGGCGACGTCCGCCATGTGTCGAGCGACTGTGTGGTAGCGCTCCTTCGACATGGCGGCGCTTGCCGACGTAGCGGACGCGGTGGGTGGGCGTTGCGGTTGGCCGTCGCCGCCTGACAGAACGACGGTGTCCGAACGCTGTGGCGTCTCCGCTCGGTTCGCGTCAGGGGATAGTGCAACGGTCTCCGCCTGGTCGGACGCAATCGTCTCGTCGAGGCACCTATTCCGCTCGCCGTTGATGATCGCGTTGAGACTCTCCCCCACGATGAGTTCCATCGCGTAGTAATAGATGCCGTCCGTCTCTCCTTGCGCGAAAATCGGAACGATGTGAATGTGGTGGAGTTTGGCAGCCGCCTGCGCCTCGCGCTTGAAACGCACAACGGCCTTGGGTGTTGCGCTGACGTGCGATGACAGTACTTTGAGAGCGACGGTGCGTTGCAGCGATTGCTGCCAGGCTTCATAGACCGTGCCCATTCCGCCACGGCCTATCTCGCGCCGCAGCTCGAAGTCGCCCAGAGTCGGGAGATTTGCCTTCGCCCGACCGCGATCCCGCGAGGACGTCGGGTCGGAGGCGTCGCTCAGCTCGGACTTTTTTCTCACCGTTTGCAGTTTCCCTCTGCGTCGAGTTAGGTTGTTCGCGTCAGGCGAGCACGAGTGATAGTGACGCCCAGCGAATCAACGCTCCCGCCCGCGATAACAGACGCTTTACGTCTCCAGAAGGTTTACCAAAAAAACCTTCCCACCGACAAAGCCGGGCTGTAATCGGGGCTGCGCGCGACCGTCCCGGCGCCGGCCGGCCATGCGGGGACGGTAATCATCTTACGTCAACCCTCGGCGACGGGTTGGTCACGGCGGCGAAACAACCCGTAAGTTCTTTGATTTAGGGCACTTACGGCCTATCGCCCGCTCGCCGCAAACGGGCTCGGGTTCCCGCGCTCAGGCGGTTGCTGCCGCGAG
>JADFRO010000321.1 GCA_022561255.1 Planctomycetota bacterium
CACAATCCTGACATCCCGCGCACTTCGCCTGGCTATCAACGCAGACGCCGTCTACACAATCCTGGCATCCCGCACACTTCGCCTGGCTATCGACGCAGACGCCGTCCACACAATCCTGGCATCCCGGGCACTTCGCCTGGCTATCAACGCAGACGCCGTCCACACAATCCTGACATCCCGGGCACTTCGACTGGTCGTCTACGCAGATTCCGAGTTGACAATCCTGGCATCCCGGGCACTTCGCCTGGCTATCTACGCAGACTCCGGCCACACAAGCCTCGCACCCGATGCAGTTCGCTTGGCTATCGACGCAGACGCCGTCCACACAATCCTCGCATCCGCCGCACGTCCCGCAGCTCCCGCCGCAGCCGTCGTTGTCGCAATTTCTTCCATCGCAATCAGGTACGCAGTCCGTGCAGTCGGGGCCGAGGATACAGCCGGTGGAAGTGTCCTCGAAGCCGTCTGCCTTGTTGAGTATCTTAAGACACGCGGTCGTCGGCACATTGCCGGCGAGCGTAACGCTGTACAAATCCCCGATCCCGCCGCAAAGACCGGAGCAGGACGGTGGGGCCGAGGTCGTGTCAAACTTCAGACCGCTGAAACCCGTGGATCCGTCGACTTGGCACGAGTCGGTCGAGCTGCCCCCGCTCGTGCTGACGATGCCGAGGCAGCACTCAGGGTCCAAGTCCATGATGAAGTGACTCAACGCCGCGCCACCGAGTCCGCAAACCTGGTAAGTGAACGTCGTGTTGGTGCCGTCGAAGAACCCGCTACCGTCGACCAGTTGGAACTCGAATTCCGCCAGGTTGCCCGCTTGCTTGGACATGCAAGAGGCGCAGTCCCCAGGCAACGGACAGTTGCAGTCCTCGTAGCAGGTCGTCGCCCCGCCGAGGTCGGTGTCGGTACATACTTTGTCGTTGATTGCGGGGTCGTCGTCGAAACACGTTCCTGTTAGGAGGTCGCAGCATGCCTTTTCGCCGGCGAAGGCGGGCGCAGCGCAGAACGCCGCTAGGGCAAGTAGGACCACAACGATATGAGGTAGCGACAGCGAACCGTTTGGCCCGCTCTTGCTAACACGCCAACCCAAACCTAAAGAGAACGCTTCCGCGCCGTAACTGCTTCCCCTGCTGTTCATCGCCGAAATCCCTCCACCCCAGCTTTCCCAATCCGAGTCGCTTCCGCGGCGCTCCCCCAGAGCGCGCCACAGGCAAAACAGCGCACGACTTTCTCGTCGCACACTTCCTGCAAGCACCACAAAAGGCCTTTTGCGCTAATTATTGCGCAACGAACGAAGGCTGCAAAAAGGGTTTTGTATATGGGACGCCCACTTCGCCTCCTCCAACTTAACCTAAGTGGTGAACTCCAACGTACCGAAATCACGATTCGGAGTCAAGGAGATAAATCAAATCGAAAAGGCGCTTTTTGTCGCCGCCACGACCTGTTATGTGTCATTATCGGGCGCGCACACAACATACCGGGCCAGTTTAAGTATCTTCTGGGTCGCCAACTCCGTCGGCGTCACTGCTCTCAGGGATCAGGCAGGGATCCCCGTGCCCAACGGGCACGTCCAGCGTGGGAGCCGCTTGGCCACTTGGGTCCGTGATCGAGTCGGCTGGGATTGGCGATTCGTGCCTCGCGGGAGGCGTGGCTCCCGCAGAGCCACAACGGTCATGCACATGTGAGCGTAGCGGCTCGCCAGGAGGCTCGCCCTCCCAAGGGTTCCGCCGGGGGTGTCATGGACTTTCGCGACGTCGGCATTATTGACTTCGCCGGCGGTTACCGATACAAACGAGCGTGTTGATAGTTCTGGCGCTTGGGCTGGGAACGTATCCGAGCCATCGCCGTACATCCTTCGGCCGGCTTCCGCTCGACGGCGGGAGAGGGCTGGCGTGCTGAGGGTCGCTGTCGATCCGAGCACACGACCGGATGTCGCCTCGATCAGCGCATCATGTAGGCTATCTCGACGATTGGAGCCCTTCCGAACCCGGTAGCGCACCGTGAGACTACAGTGCCGCCTCGTCCGCACCGTTCTTGACCCATCTGAACCCTGATGACCGACCCAAAGGAAACCGATTCGTCGGCCCCAACGTCGACCGATTCACCCGCGGAACAGCTCGCGAGCGATGGTGTCGACCTGGACTCAGCGGCAACCCCGGACGAGATCGATCGCGAGGTGGAAGCCGCCATGTCGTCGATGGCCGCGAAAGACCTCGCCGAACTGGCCGGCGAACCGCCTCTGGCCAGCGACTCGCTCGAACCGGGGACCGAGTTGGTCGGCACGGTCGTGGCCCTTTCCGGCGACGACATTTTCCTCGAATTCGGCATGAAATCGCAAGGCGTACTTCCCCGTTCGCAATTCGGCAAAAAAGAGGTGCTCGAGATCGGACGACGCGTCGACGTCGTCGTCGAACGATGTGACGCCGCGGCCGGTCTCCTCGAGGTGTCGCGTAAAGGCACATTGCAACGTGCGACGTGGACCAACCTTGCCAAAGGAATGATCGTGGAAGGCCGCGTCATCGGCGTCAACAAGGGCGGCTTGGAGGTTGATCTCAAGGGCGTACGTGCCTTCATGCCCGGCTCACACGTAGACGTCGTACCGATGAAGGACATCTCCATCCTTCTGAACGAGACGATCCGGGCCGAGGTGATCGAAGTTGACCGTCGAAGCAAGAACGTACTCATCAGCCGTCGCAAGGTCCGTGCGAAAGAGCAGAAGGAAGCGCGAGCGAAGCTCCGAAGCGAGCTCGCGGAAGGTCAGGTCCGGCGGGGCATCGTACGAACCATTACGGACTATGGAGCCTTCGTCGACCTAGGCGGGCTGGACGGCCTGCTGCACATCGGTGATCTCAGCTGGACGACGGTGAACAAAGTCACCGACTTGCTGTCTATCGGCCAAGAGATCGACGTCACGATCCTTAAGATCGACAGCGAGCGCGACCGCATTTCGCTGGGCCTGAAACAATCGCAGCCGGACCCCTGGGTCTCGGTCTCTGAGAAATTCCCGGTGGGGACGGCGCTAAAAGCGCGGATCCTGCGAATCGCCAGCTTCGGCGCCTTCGCCGAGTTGGAACCGGGCATCGACGGGCTTATCCCCGTCAGCGAGATGGGATGGGATCGCGGTCGCAGGCCCGACCAGCAGGTAGCCGTCGGCGACATGGTCGACTGCGTGGTGATTCGTCTGGAACTTGAACGCCGCCGCTTGGCGCTGAGCATGAAACAGGCTCAGCCGGACCCGTGGGCGGGCGTCTTGGAGGGATTCGAGGAACAATCGCTCGTAAAGGGAAAAGTCACGCGTCTGACGGACTTCGGCGCGTTCGTTGAGCTCTCGCCGGGAGTTGAGGGACTGATTCACATCTCCGAGCTTTCGGAGGGGCGGGTAAAGAGTTGCTCCGACGTCGTCTCGGTCGGGCAGGAAGTCGAGATGCGCATTCTCGGAGTGGACGGCGAGAATCGCCGCATTGCGCTTTCGATCAAGGCGGTTTCAGCGCCGGCGGCGTCGGAATCGAGCGGACAGCGCGAGTTCGAGCAGCCCCAACAACCGACGAAGCGTAAGAAACCGCTTCGCGGCGGGCTCTCAAGCCATTACGACTGGTAGTGTTTGCGCAAGCACGCAAGGCGGCAGGCTCAACGACGGGCGGACTCATCGATGAGATTCGTGC
>JADFRO010000022.1 GCA_022561255.1 Planctomycetota bacterium
AGCAGAGCTACGAGTTCGACCTGTGAAGCGCCGACAAAGTGATGACACAGTTTCTCGACCGCAAGATCACGCTGGAACAAGGACACGGCGAGTCGATCGAAACGTTCACGGGCACGCTGCTCAGCACGGTCGGGGGGATCGTCCTACAACAAGACGACGGTTCCGTGCAGATCGTCCAGGGTTATTCCAACGTTCAGTTCCCCGAGCTTCCGGGCGGACTCATCACCAAGCCGACACTCGTTTGGGACGTGGTCACCAACAAGGTCGGCACGCATCGCACGCGCGTCACCTACGAAACGAAGGCGATGACCTGGTGGGCGGATTACAACTTTGTGTTCACTGAGGGCGACAACGCCAACGCGGGGCTGCTCGACATCGGGGCGTGGGTGAGCATCCTCAATCAGTCCGGAGCGGGATATCCCGACGCGAAGCTCAAACTGATCGCCGGAGACGTACACCGCGCGCCGCAGCCCGGACGCGGAATCGTTCGCGGCGGAGCGGTTTTGTACCGCGCCGACGTGCGAGCCGAGGTGCAGGGGTTCCAGGAAAAGTCGTTCTTTGAGTATCACCTTTATACGCTCGGCCGCCGAACGACGCTTCCCGACAACTCAACGAAACAGATCGAGCTGTTTCCCACGGCGCGGGGCGTTCCCTGCGAGAAAGTCATGGTCTATGTCGGACAGGCGATGACCTACCAGCCGTACGGCAGCGCGATGACCGATCGCAACTTCGGCATCCAGTCCAACAAGAAGGTCGACATCTATCTACGGTTCAAGAACGAAAAGGACTCGGGGATGGGAATGCCGCTGCCGTCGGGTCGAATCCGCGTGAGCCAGCGCGATCCGGCTGATGACACGCTGGAGTTCATCGGCGAGGACGTCATCGACCATACGCCGAAAGACGAAGTCGTGTTGATCAAGCTCGGCAGTGCGTTCGACGTCGTTGGCGAGCGTAAGCAGGTCGACTTCAGCGTCGATGTCCGGCGACGGATCATCGACGAGACGATCGAGATCAAGCTGCGCAATCACAAAGAGCAAGCCGTCGATGTGATCGTCAAGGAAACGCTCTACCGATGGGCCAACTGGAAAATCACGCAGAAGTCACACGACTTCGACAAAGCCGACGCGAGGACCATACACTTCCCGGTTACCGTCGAAAAGGACGGCGAAGTGACCATCACGTATACGGTTCACTATAGTTGGTAACGACGAGCAATACGGCGGAGCTTGGATGGCGCGTCGATAAGACGAGGGATTGTGCACGCGCTCCCGCTCCTCAGTTTCCGTCTTTGAGCGCGGGCACAAAGTTCTCCATCACCCAAATTTCCGAACGAGCGGGCGTCCCGGCGGCAAACGCAATGCGGCGCCCATCGGGATGAACACTCAGTCCATAGGGTAGCAGTCCTTTCATCGAAAGGTCAAGATTCTGCGGTTCGCCGCCGTCGGCTGGGATTCGCCATAGCTCGAATTCTCGCTTCTCACCGTTGCTGCTGACGGTGTAGATGATGTAACGCGAGTCTGGCGTCCACGCGAGCGGTGACTCGCCTGCGAGTGCCGGCAGAGTGAGTAATTCCCGGGCCTCGCCGCCAGCTGCGCTAACGACCTTCAGAAGCGTTTTGCCAACACTACCGTTGCTCACAAAGGCTACCCGCTGACCATCGGGCGAGACCGCCAAACGCGAGACTCTCGTAGAAGAAGCAGCACGGTAGATCTCTTTTTCTAGGCCACTCTCCGACTCTAGCGCGACGATGCTTCGGTACCCACCGTTCCATCGGACAAAAATCACCGTTCCGTTGGGTGACCATACCGGCCACTCCACACAGTCCGGGGGACAGATGTTCTTCGCCTGTATAATGGGAGTAACTGTTCCGGTCTGCGCGTCGATTCGATAGAGGCCCTGGCTGTCCATCCGTGGACCCACGTAGTCCTTGTCACGACCCAGTGCAAGAAGGGAGCGGCCATCGGGTGACCAATGAAGTTCAAACGAATGGCCGCCAAACCTGACGATCCTATTCAGTCGAAGCAGACGCTCCCTTCCCGTTTCGACCGAAAGAATCCCGACGACGAAAAGATCGGGCTCGTGGCCGTACCCGGATGCATACGCCAGATACTGTCCGTCAGGTGACCACTCGACGGACGTATCAGGCCCCACGTGGCTGACCACCTTCTCGGGGCTTTGGAGTTTCCCTGTCGTTGGGTCGAACGTCGCGATGTAGACGTCATTGACCCAAGAAGAAACGGCGTAGTAGTAGGAACCGTCCTTGGTGAACCCCAGCCCCCTCCTTAGAGCCTATCCCAGAAACGGGTAGATTGTCGATAACTGTTTCGGGCATGGATGCCCGGAAAGGCAGATGCAAGGATGCAATCGAATCGATGGCGGTGTTCGGATGAGTTTTGGGCGTTTGTGGAGCCGTTGTTGCCGGTGCATGTGAACCATGACCCTCTCGGGCGGGGCCGGCGTCGGCGAGATGATCGAGATGCGATGGACGCGATTCTTTTTGTGACGCGAACCGGCTGCCAATGGAATGCGTTGAACGCCACGGGTATTTGTTCGAGTTCCACGGCGCATCGACGGTTCCAGGAATGGACCCAGGCCGGGGTATTCTTGAAACTGTGGCAAGACGGATTGAGCGTGTACGACGAACTGAAGGGGTTGAACTGGTCTTGGCAGAGCATGGACGGAGCGATGACCAAGGCACCGTTGGGCGGGGGGAAAAACCGGTCCGAACCCTACGGATCGAGGCAAATCCGGCACCAAGCGAAGTCTGCTCACCGAGGCAAACGGTATTCCGGTGGGACTGGCCGTGGCGGGCGCGAACGTCAACGACTTCAAGCTTGCGCGGGAGACGATCGAAAGCATTCCCGTAAGAAGACCCAGGCCGTCGCGGTACAAGCCGCAAAACTTGTGCCTGGACAAAGGGTATGACTATGACGAAGTGCGTAACCTCGCGAAGGGATTCCGGTTCACGGCACATATTCGCTCGCGCGGCGAGGAGGCGAAGCTGATCCGGCGATCCGCGCGGTTCAAGGCTCGCCGCTGGGTGGCTGAACGGACACACAGTTGGATGAATCGATACCGTCGCATCCTGATTCGCTGGGAGAAGAAACCGGAGAACTACACGGCTATCCTGCATCTAACCCTCGGCTGCATTGCCTATCAGGCCTCGGGACTGTTTCTGGGATAGGCTCTAAGCAAAGTGTTGCTCGAGGTCGAGAAGCTGGTCAAGAGCGGGGTAGGCCGGAATGGCATGTAGCTTTCCATAAGTCTGCGCCAGCAAAGAGTTTATATCAATTTGCGCAAGTTGCGACCTCTTGCGCAAGTTGCGACCTCCGATTGTAATAGCCAGGTAGGGCGGGCTATTGCCCGCCGCAAGCGTTTCGCGTCGTAAATGATCCAGCGTCACCGTGCGCTAGTGGTTAGCGTAGCGCGTCAGCGGTTAGCGTAACGCGTCGCCTCCGTGCCGCGTCCGAGCAGTACGAGATAGACAATTCCGCAAACAATGTTGGGGATGAGGAACGTTGCAGCCACCAGCGTATCACTCCGCATGCCCGTGAGGGTCTCGAGCAATTCGAAAAATTCGGTCCTTGTCCCGAGCGAGATGCCCACGCCGAGGACGGCGCCCATTGCGGCCCACATCACCAGATACCCTCCCAGATACGAGGCCATCTGCATCGCTCCAGGAAGAAGATTGCGCCTATAGCGAGAGCTTTGGATCAAGCCGGCAAGGAGCGCTCCCAACATCGTAACCGCCACCGTTCCCACGACGCACAGGCTGGCGAAAACTGTCGAAACGATCACCAGTGGCAGCAGGACGCCGGATTGGGTGCCGCCGCCGAGAAGTACGAACGCGCAGACGAGCGCTCCGGTCGCGGTTGCGTAGACCATTGGTAAATGCACGACGAAGAACCGGCGGTGATCCGTTCCGGGATCGATCAGCCGCAGTTGGCTACCAAGCTGTTTCGGTGTGCGAATCGCTAAAGCTAGCGTCGTACGCCACGCCATCAACGAATCGCCGTCGCGACGTTGCCACGGCGTGCCGGGCTGTGCATCCGGACCTAGGGAACTCACCACGGATTCTCCGCACTCCGGGCAGCGACTTTCCATGGGAATCGTGTGCAGGTTGTAGCCGCAGTGGGTGCATTGTTGTGGCCGGTCGAGCGGCGGGGCGCGCCGTCGCGCTCCCACGGCGCAGAACAGACACCAAAGCGCCCACGGTCCAACGATAAAACCCGTGCCGACAGCGAGCATCTCCGGCTGCCGAATGTACCAGGGTTTGCTGGCGCGCCATTCCGCTCGCGCCTTTCGGTACGGAGCTGACTTGACTTTGTGTTCCTTCACCGCGGCGAAATAGTCGTCCATAGTTTTCTTATAGCCCGGGGCAGTCGACGCTATCCTCGGGTAGTCCGGATACGGCAACCTGGTCGTTGGCGGCGGATGGGCTCTGCGCCAAGACCGGTCCATTCGCTCGACTGTCACCGCGACCGATCCAGTTACTAAGATTCCCATCACAATCGCCGGCGTTCCGATCCATGCCCGCCGAAGCGCGTGTTTGTAGCTTTGTCGAATCGGTTCGTCCCTTGCTCCCCATGGCATGAGCAAGAACGCGACCGCGCAGTAGCAGGTTTCGATCAGGAGTGCGACGCCGAGAACGGTGAGCACGGTCTCAACGCTTTGTCGTTGGAAGTGATCGCCCACTTCCACGCATACGCGGTAGAGCTCGCGGGAGACGCTATTGAAGTTGAGCGTGTCGTTGTCAGTGACGACAACCAGCAGAGCGATCAGCGCCGCCGCGAGAATGACGACGACGAGATGAAACGCCCAAGCTCGGAGCATCGATACGTGGCTGGTGCGCTCCGCCGTCGTCGCCGGTCGAGCCCACGCGCCGATCAGCGCAAACAAGACGGGCCAGCGGCGCTCGTCCGAAGCGTCATTGCCTGCAGACGCGTCGACGTGCGAGGCTGCATCCGTGTTGCCAGGAGCCGGGTCGGAGGGAGTAACGGATGTTTGGCTCATGCTCTTGCAGTTCAATACGCGATCCTGTCCGGCCGCATGGTCGCCGTCTCACTGACCCCCCTCAATCCCCCCTTGAAAAAAGGGGGGAGGTAACTCGCGACGGTGTTACGCCCGACGGACACACGCGGTGCTATCCGGTCGCATGGTCGTCGACTCACTGACCCCCCTCAGTTCCCCCTTGCAAAAAGGGGGAGGCGAACAAGGGGAGGCGAACTGAGGGGAGTAGCTTGCTCCTGCTGTTCGCTCGATGCGGCACAGACACCGAATCCATGTTATCATAGCCCATTCGCGGGAGCGGCCCGACTATTCCTAACGTGCGAATCCGGCATTCGATGCTCACCATTAAAAATATCGGCGAATTGGCTCTGTTTCCTCCCGGCCCGATTGGCGGGCGGGCGATGGGGAAGGTCGAGCGAATCACGTCGGCGGCGGTTGTGGTGGACGAGGACCGAATTGCCTGGTTGGGCCCGGAAAGCGAGCTTGACGCTTCGATCGGCGGGGACGTCCTCAACGCCGAGGGCGGCTGCGTATTACCCGGTCTGATCGACTGTCACACGCACACCGTCTTCGCCGGCACACGGGAGCACGAGTTCGTACGGCGCATTGCAGGCGATAGCTACGAGCAGATCGCCCGCGACGGCGGCGGCATACGTGTGACGGTGGAGGCTGTTCGATCGGCGAGTTGCGATCAACTCGTCGAGCTTGCCCTGCCGCGACTCGCGAGAATGCTTCGCAACGGTGTCACGACCGTCGAGATCAAAAGCGGGTATGGTCTTACCGTCGCCGACGAGCTCAAAATGCTCGAGGCGATCGCCCGTCTCAAGAAATTGCAGCCCATTGAGCTTGTTCCCACGTACCTGGCCGCCCACACCGTACCGCGTGAGTTCGACGGACGTGGGGATGCGTATCTCGACGCGATCCTCGATGAGAAGGTGCTGTTGCGCATTTCCGGCGAAGGGCTGGCTGAGTTCTGCGACGTGTTCTGCGAGACCACCGCGTTTGACGTAGCGCAGTCGCGGCGCGTTCTGCAAGCCGCCAAGAAGTTTGCACTGACACCCAAGCTGCACGCGGACCAGATCACGCAGATCGGCGCGACCGTACTCGCAGGCGAAGTCGGCGCGATTTCCGCGGATCATCTGGAGACGATCGACGACGCCGGCATCGACGCGATGAAGAAGGCGGGGTGCGTAGCCGTGTTGCTGCCGGGCTGCTCGTTTTATCTCGGCGTCAAACAGGCCCCCGCACGAAGACTGATCGAGGCGAATCTTCCGGTCGCGCTTGCAACCGACTACAACCCGGGCTCCGCGATGGTCGAGTCTTTGCCCTTGGTTATGGGCATCGCCGCGACGCAGATGCGCATGACCCCTGTGGAGACGGTCATCGCCGTTACCGCCAACGCTGCCGCGGCGCTCAACCGGGCCGATCGACTCGGCGCAATTCGAGTAGGCATGCAGGCGGACCTCGTGGTGCTCGATGTGCCCAACCTCGAACGCCTCGTTTATGAACCGGGAAGAAACTGTGTACGCACGGTCATCAAGAACGGTAGTATCGTCGTATCTCCCGGCTGACGAGGCCTGGTGTCGCGTCACACCTAAACCGACGGGCTCGCCTGAACGGAGCCGCGACCGTGAGGGAGCGGACGACTGGAAATGGCCGGGAAGTGCTGGACCGCTCCCCGCAGGAGCGGCTCGGAAAAACCCGTCATCCAACGCGTGACGGAACACTAAGTTGCACGACTCAGCGCCAGCGACGCCGATTGGCTACGCCCATCGTCGCGCCAGGCCGATAAAGAAGGCACATGGCTGACCATCTGAAAGGCAAGCGAGTTTGCGTGACCGGCGGGTCCGGATTCCTCGGTCGCGTCGTGTGTGAGCGGATCAAGGAGCGCGGCGTGGCCGAGATTTTCGTTCCGCGCTCGCGCGAATTTGACCTGACTTGCAGCGACGCCGTCGAGCGCCTCTTCGACGTCGCCCAGCCCGATGTGGTGATCCATCTGGCTGCCGAGGTCGGGGGGATCGGCGCCAATCGTCACCACCCAGGACGCTTCTTCTACGCCAACATGATCATGGGCCTGCATCTGATCGAAGAATCTCGCCGGCGCGGAATCGACAAGTTCGTTCAGGTGGGGACCGTCTGCGCGTACCCGAAGTTCTGCGACGCTCCCTTTCGTGAGGAAAATCTTTGGAGCGGTTACCCTGAGGAAACGAACGCTCCCTACGGCGTCGCCAAGCGCGCCTTGGGCGTCATGCTCGATGCCTACGCGCGAGAATACGACCTGTCCGGCGTCTACGTGATTCCCGTTAATCTTTACGGACCCGGCGATAACTTCGATCTGGAAACGTCGCACGTAGTACCCGCCCTGATTCGCAAGTTCTGCGAGGCCAAAGGCGACGGACGCGACAGCGTTACGTGCTGGGGCACGGGCGAGGCGAGTCGCGAGTTTCTGTACGTCGACGACGCCGCCGACGGAATCGTGGCGGCTGCAGCCACCTGCACCGATGCGGACCCCATCAACCTGGGAACCGGAAGAGAGATTCGCATCGCCGACCTCGCGGCGCTGATCGCCGGCCTCTGCGGATTCAAGGGCCGGATCGTTTGGGACACCTCTTACCCCAACGGCCAACCGCGTCGGTGTTTGGACGTGCAACGCGCCGAAAAACGACTCGGATGGCGGGCCAAGGTAGATCTGGAAGAGGGGCTGAAGCGAACGATTTCCTGGTGGCGCTCGACGGTCTCGGAATCAGCCGCCTGCACCGCTGCCCGTTGATGCGTACGACAAAGTCCTACGTTCCTCACTTGCCGCTTAGCTCCGCCCCGCGTAAAATGTCTGAAGGCGTCGTCAAAAGAGGGGGACGTATCCTGACGCCCTTCGAGGGACGGTTTCCATGACCCATCGCACGCAACGTTTACGAATCGGCTGGGAATCGCGGCTCACGCCGTGGTTTTTCGCTTTCTTCGTGGTTATTGCTTGGCCCGTGTCGGACGGTCAAGAGTTGGAACCGGTGGTCGAAGACGCCGGCGTTACTGGGGCTCTTCTCTCTTTTCACACCGACATCACCGACGTCACGACGGAGAGCATCAAACGCCGCATCGAGGAGGCTCGATCACTCGGTGCCGAGATCATCATCTTTGACATGGACACGCCCGGCGGACTGGTCACCAGCGCCATCGCCATCGCCGATCTGATTCGAGAACTGTCGGACATCAAGACGGTCGCCTGGATTCATCCCGACGCCTATTCCGGCGGAGCGCTGGTCGCGGTCGCGTGCGATGAAATCGTGATGTCCAGATCCTCGCGCATCGGCGATTCGCAGGTGATCTTCATGGGCCCCCAGGGGCCCGCCGCAGTTCCGGACGATCTTAAACCAAAGGTCAACACGCCGGTGGTGCACGATTTCCGAACCTCCGCCAAGCTCAACGGCTACAGCGTGGTGCTCAGCGAAGCATTCGTCGACCCCGACCGGGAGGTCTGGTGGCTTGAAAATACCGAGACCGGCGAGCGGGAGTTCGTCTCGCGCGCGGAAAAGTTGAAACGATTGGGCGAACGCACGGGCTCGGCGAACGTCGATTGGGCCAGGGACGACGCGGACGGCGAGACAGGCAAATCCGGTGGTCTGTGGAAGCTCGTTGAGAACTATCACGACGTTCTGTTGAACAAGGATCGTCCGACGAATCAACCGATCGTACGGGACGACGAGCTTCTGCAGATGTCGGCGCCGGAGGCGGTCGCGTATGGCTTTTCCAAGGCCGTCGTCGTGGATGAGGCTGAGCTAAAGTCGCGCTACGACATCGCTTCGCTTATACGTTTGGGAGCGTTGTGGTCGGAGTCGCTCGCCCATTGGCTCACGTCCATGCCCGTGCGAGGCTTCCTGTTGGTCATCGTAATGCTCGGCGCTTACGTCGAGTTTCACACGCCTGGCGTCGGCGTACCCGGAGCGGTGGCTTTGGTCGCACTGGGGATTTTCATCGGCGCTCCCTACGTTACCGGTTTTGCGAACGTGTGGGAGATCGCGATCATCGCGCTCGGCGTGGTGCTCATGCTGCTGGAGCTATTCGTCATTCCCGGTTTCGGCGTGGCCGGAATCGGTGGTTTGATGTGCGTAGTGATTGGGCTGGCAGCGACGTTCGTTGGGGACGAACCCGGTCGCACCTTCCCCAGTCTGTTCCCCCTGTTGCCCGCGACGGTTGCGGGGTTGCAGGCCGCTGCCGTGACGATCGTCTCAGCGATGTTCGTATCGCTTCTGGGAATGTTTATGCTCAGTCGGTTCCTACCCTCGATGCTGATCTTCCGGCGCATGGTACCAGCCAATCCCATGCCCACGGACGTTTTGGTCGAGGATTCGTATCGAGGCGGCGCTCGTGTGGGGGACAAAGGTCGCACGGAAGGCCCCTTGCACCCGGCGGGCAAGGCTCGCTTCGGAAATCTTTTGGTCGACGTGGTGACGCAGGGCGAGTTTCTCGAAACCGATGCAGCGGTGGAAATCGTCGAGCACCGCGGCAACCGTGTCGTCGTACGCGCCGTGACCTAACTCGGGAGTTGGAAAGCGTCGTTATGTCAGAGGTCGCTGTGATTGTCATGCTGTTCGGCCTTGGTGCTGCCATACTGGTCGCCGAGCTGTTCATCCCCTCGCACGGTGTCCTTACGGTCGCCGGTCTCGGTTTTCTCATCTCCGGAATCGTGTCGACGTTCCAGCAGTACGGGCAAACCACCGGGTCGATCGCGATCCTTTCGTGTTTGGTCGTTTTGCCGATCTTCACGGTCGCAGCGGTTAAGTATTGGCCTCGCACTTGGATCGGTCGGCGTATCGCACCGCCCAACCCCATCTTAACGTCGGCAGATACAAGCGTTCCTGTCGCGGAAATGGAGCACTGCATCGGGCGCACGGGGCGGAGCGTTTCTCCACTGCGCCCGGTGGGCATTTGCGAGTTTGACGGTCGGCGCGTATCCTGTATTTCTGAGCACGGCATGGTCGAGGCGGGCGTTTCGGTTGAGGGGTTGCGCATTTCGGGCAGCAACCTCGCCGTTGGGCCGGTGAAAACCTGAGTTCCGTTGGACGCGGGATCGGGTGGCGGTTGTCGTGGGTGACATTTGCCCTTGGTACATAGTTGGCACTCGTTGGAGAGGTTGTGAATCATGGATGCGAGTCTTGGATTGATCTTGGCACAGATGCCCAAAAGCGGTGGTTGGACGATCGTCTGGGTGGTTCTCGGGCTCGTCCTGCTGGTGGCCATCGTCGTCATCATGCAGTTCTTCCGCCTGTGGCTACAGGCGTTCATGAGCAACGCCGACGTCAGCATGGCGGAGTTGATCGGCATGCGCCTGCGCAAGGTCGACGCCGCCACCATCGTTCTCGCCAAGATCCAACTGGTCAAGGCGGGCATTCACGGGATCTCAACGAACGACCTCGAAAGTCATTACTTAGCCGGTGGCCGCGTGCCCAACGTCAGTCGCGCCATGATCGCCGCCAACCGCGCCGTACTTGATCTGGACTGGAAGAAGTCCTGCGCGATCGATCTCGCCGGGCGAGACATCATCGACGCGGTCCGCACGAGTGTGGACCCAAAGGTCATCGACGTTCCAAACCCGGAGGCGCCAGGCGGGAAGCGAACGATCGACGCCGTATCCAAAGACGGCATTCAGCTTCGGGCCAAGGCCCGCGTAACGGTTCGTACAAACATAAGCCAGCTCATCGGAGGGGCGACGGAAGAAACAATCGTCGCACGCGTCGGCGAGGGGATCGTCAGCGCAATCGGCTCGGCCAATTCGCACAAGGACGTGCTCGAAAATCCCGACCGCATCAGCAAGACCGTACTCGATCGTGGCCTCGACTCCGGGACGGCGTTCGAGATCCTCTCGATCGACATTGCCGACGTCGACGTGGGTGAAAACATCGGCGCCAAACTCCAGGCGGACCAGGCCGATGCGGATAAGCGACGGTTTCAGGCGGAAGCGGAGAAACGACGTGCGATGGCCGTCGCATTAGCCCAAGAGAACGCAGCCTTGGTGGTGCTCGCCGAGGCCGAAGTGCCCAAGGCGATGGCGGAGGCGTTTCGGAAGGGCAATTTCGGGGTTATGGACTATTACCGCATGAAGAACATCCAGGCCGACACGGATATGCGAGGGTCGATCGGCAAGGACGACGATGCGACTGCCCCGAAGGGTTAGCTTGCAAAACACGAGAACGGAACATACGGCAGTGATCCGATGAGCGCCGAATCCGAGGTTCTACTCGCAGCAGGTGGATCCCGCGATTGGATCCAGGGGGTCATTCTGCTGCTGGTGGTTGGGCTTCCGGTGCTCAACAAAATCGTCAAGGCGATCGCGGCCAAACTGAGCGGTACCGAGGACGAGACGGAAGCTCCCACACCGCCGCAACATCGCGATCGTTCGCGTCCGCCGGTCGCTCGCGCGCGGGGGTCAAAGCCCCAGCCCGCCCATCAACCGCCTCCTCCCGTCGCCAGACCTCAACCGCCTCGACCGGCTGTTTCGCCGCCCAGGCGCAGTGCACCTCAAGACGCTCCACCGCCGGCCTTCGCGCCGCTCATCGAGATGATCCGCGAACGCATCGAGGAGAGACCAAGGGTCAGGCAGCAGCAGCGTCCGGGACCGAAGCCGGAGGAGAAACCGCAGCGAAAGCCGGTACGCTCCGCGCGACCCTCATCGACCAAGAAGCGCAAGCAACGAGAGAGCATTGCCGAGCGGGAGCAGCGGCTGGCCAAACAAGGCGAAGAGAGGATGGGGCACGTTCGCGAGGGCCTCGTTACACCTGTTGTGGAAAGGCCCAGCGATCACCGGCATATGTGGATGACTCGTCAATCCCTCCGCCGCGCGATTGTTCTAAGTGAGATTTTGGCCCCACCTTTGGCGCTTCGTCCGCCGGTTGAAGAACGCTGGTAAGAAGTATAACCCGCGCGTGTTGCACGGATTTGGGAGCCGCCGCCGCTTGCGCCCGTCACACGTCATCGCTTACTTTAGACCGTAGTCCCGCAGTTTTCGGTACAGCGTTCTCGCTCCGATGCCCAGCGCCTTGGCCGTTCTTTCGCGGTTGCCGCCGAACATGCGCAACGTGTTCATGATGTGCAGCTTTTCAACATCCGCCATCGTCATGCCCGCCAGGTTGGGCGGACCGATCCGAACGATATCGGTGGAAGCGCGAAGCGTTTCCGGTAAATCGGAGACCTGCAACACGTCCTCTTCAGCTTCCAGGCACA
The DNA here is from genome assembly GCA_022561255.1 of Planctomycetota bacterium. Classification (GTDB taxonomy): domain Bacteria; phylum Planctomycetota; class Phycisphaerae; order UBA1845; family UBA1845; genus JAJRUK01. The sequence continues at coordinate 12,226 of JADFRO010000022.1, forward strand.
TTCGAGAGATAACGTTACGGAGTTCCCGAACGTTTCCAGGCCAGTTGTGGTTCGTCAACTTGCGCAGCACCTCCGGCGACGTACCTTCAAGCGCAAGGCCGTTTTCGCTGTTCGCTAGAGCGATGAATCGCTGCACCAGGACGGGAATGTCTTCACGCCGCTCGCGCAGAGGCGGCAGGCGTAGGGCGGCCTGGCCGTGCAGTCGGTAGAACAGATCCTCTCGAAACGCTCCTGTGCGAACCAACTCGGCCAGGTCGTGGTTGGTCGCCGCGACGAAACGGACGTCGAAGTACTCCACGTCGTTGGTACCCACGCGAAGAATCTCACCCGTATCCAGCGTTCGCAGCAGCTTCGCCTGCATCGCAAGAGGCATGTCTCCGATTTCATCGAGGAAAACCGTCCCGCCGTCCGCCGCTTCGATCAACCCTTTGCGGTCGCCCACCGCACCAGTAAACGAACCTTTGACGTGACCGAACAACTCGCTTTCGACGAGCGTTTCACTCACGGCGGCGCAGTTGAGCACCTTAAAGGGTTTCCCTGCTCGTGGAGAGTTTTTGTGGATCGCCTCGGCGAACAATTCCTTGCCCGTGCCCGTTTCACCGACGATCAACACCGTGCTCTTGCTACGCGCGATCTTTTTGAGCCTCTTAATCTCGCGCTGGATTGTTTCGGATGCGCCGATGATACCTGAAAACTCGAAGGCACCTTCGATCTGTTCATGCAAGACGCGCCGGTCCCGAGCGGCCATCGCCTGTTTCGCCGCCCGTTGCACCTTGTCCCTCAGCAGGTCAATATCGATCGGTTTGATCAGGTAATCATACGCGCGATGTTGGCTGTCATGGCTCAGCGCTTCGCGGGCGAGTTGCTCGCTACCGTAGGCGGTGATCAGGATGACTTCGGTCTCCGGTGCGACGTCTTTGGCACGCTTTAAGACGTCCATCCCGTTGACGTTGCCGCCGAGTTTGTAATCGGTAATCACGACGTCGGGAGGTCGGCGCTCGATACTCTCAATCGCCTCAACGCCGCTCGTGACGACGTTGCAAGCGTACTCGCCCCGCGAGAGTGCCTCGGCGATGGCCAGACCGTGGGGCACTTCATCTTCCACAATCAGAACGAAAGCGGTATCACTCATGGCAAGGACATTCTACACGCAAGCGGTCCACGGGTCAGTCCGCGTCGCAACGGATCTCTTCTGCTGAAACCGCTCGACCCGGCCGGCGAGGAAGGCGGATCGTGAAGGTCGTCCCCTTCGATCGCTCACTTTCGAGGCTCATCGTCCCACCGTGCTCGTGAACAATGCGCTGCGTGATCGACAGCCCCAGTCCGCTACCCGTTGCCTTCGTCGAGAAAAACGGCCGAAGAATCCGCTGCCGATCCCGTTCGTCGATCCCCGTTCCCGTATCCGACACCGCGATGAACGCATCGTCACCATCGATCCCGGTCCAAATCCGCAGATCGCCACCGTCGGGCATCGCCTCCTGCGCGTTGATGACAATGTTGAGCAGCGCCTGATCCAGCAACTTTTCGTCGGCCCAACAGGTGACCATGCCCTCTCCCGGTTCGACCGATACGTTGATTCCTTTGTCGTCGATGAGCGGTCGAAGAAACTCCACGAGGCGTCGTACGACTTCGTTAAGGTCTACGTCGGCGGGCTCAAGTCGACACGGGCCGGCCAGATTCAGGAACTCGTCGAAAAGTCTTTGAAGCCGTTCCGCCTCCCGCCGCAGAACGTCAACTTTCAGCAAACTTCGCCGGCGAACGTCCTCCGGTCGGGCGTCCATGTCTTCCAGCTCTTCCGACAGAAGTTTGAGGTTGATCATCATCGTGGAGAGGGGATTGCGGAGTTCGTGAGCGAGTCCGCCGGCGAGTTCCGCGATCTCCGCGACCGTGCGCAGTGAGCCCGCCGAGCGCGAAGGAATTGCTGAACTGTCACCCTCTTTCGACAAGATCGATGCAGCGGACCGCATGCGATCCGCGATGTGAGAATTCGCCCGGCGGCGAGATCACGGCGTCACGCAGGCCCGGAAGAAGTCGAGGTCGGATCTGAGGCCGAATCCGGTTCGATCCGGCGAACACTTTTCGCCTGCGGACCTCGATCGGATTCCGAAAGCTCATACTCGACGGTCTCGCCATCCTTCAGGCTCCGAAAGCCGTCGCCCTCGATCGCGCTGTAGTGGACGAAAACGTCCTTGCCGCCTTCGGGCCCCTGGATAAAACCGAACCCTTTCTTCACGTCGAACCACTTCACCACACCGCTCGGCATGACCATCTCCTTCACCGAACACGGTACGATCACAAGAATACCTGCGCGGAGTGCAGTCCGCACGAGGCATCACACAGCTTTTTCGTGGCCCCTTACCCTCCAACGTCGGCGGCGCGACGTCGATCAAGTCGACGCTGTCGCTGCCTCTTCGGCGACGACGGCCTTGCGTGACAGCTTGATTCGGCCCTGGTCGTCGATCGAGATTACCTTAACCCGAACCGTGTCGCCGATCTTCACGACGTCGGACGCGGATTTCACGTACTCCGTATCCAACTCGCTGATGTGGCACAGTCCGTCCTGCCCCGGCGCAACTTCGATGAACGCCCCGAAGTCCTTTACGCTGCTGACCTTTCCGGTGTAAATCTTCCCGACCTTGACCTCAGCCGTGACCGCTTCGATCATCTCGATGGCCCGCTCGGCACCCCGCATGTCCAGGCAGGCGACGTTGATCGTTCCGTCGTCGTCGATTTCCACCTTGGCCGACGTCTCCGCCTCGATCAACTTGATGTACTTGCCGCCCGGTCCGATCACCTTTCCGATCTTCTCCGGATTGATCTTGATCGTGAGGATTCGCGGTGCGAACTCGCTCGTCTTGGCTCGCGGAGCCTCCAACGTCGATAGCATCGATTTGAGGATGCTCATCCGCGACTTCTTGGCGAGCTCCAACGTCTCCAGAACGCGCTCGTGCGGCAGCCCTCGACCTTTCAGATCCAATTGGACGGCCGTAATGCCGCGCTGCGTACCGGCGACTTTGAAATCCATCGCGCCGAAGTGATCCTCTTCACCGAGAATGTCCACGACGAGCTTGTGCTTTCCGTCTTTCTCGAACATCCCCACCGAAATACCGGCGACGGGCTGTTTGATCGGGACGCCCGCGTCCATCAGCGCCAGACATCCGCCGCACACCGACGCCATGGAACTCGAACCGTTGGATTCCATAATCTCCGATACGAGGCGAATGGTGTAGGGGAATTTGTCCGGTGTGGGTAAGACCGCCTCAAGCGCTTTTTCCGCCAGGTTTCCGTGGCCGATCTCGCGGCGACTGGTGAAACCGACCCGCTTGACCTCTCCCGTGCACATCGGCGGGAAGTTGTAATGCAGCATGAACTTCTTGCTGTACTCTTCGCCGAGTCCGTCGACGATCTGTTCGTCCCGTCCCGTCCCAAGCGTGATGACGCACAGCGCTTGTGTCTCGCCACGTTGGAACATGGCGGATCCGTGTACGCGAGGCAGAACCGCGACCTCGCAGTCGATCTGGCGGATTTCGTCTGCAGCGCGACCGTCCGATCGCTTGTCCTCGTTCACCACCATGTCCGCGATGATCTCGCCTTCGATTTCGTCAAGCAGATCGCGAACGACCGACCAGGGGTGCGGCGGATCGTCGACACCCTCTGGACAGTATTCCTCCCTCGCAGTTTTGTAGACCACTTTAACAGCCGCGTACCGATCCTGCTTGCCGGACACGCGACGTGCCTCGCGCAAGCGACCTTCAAACTTCGTGCGAAGCTCGTCAGCCAAATCCTCGGTAGGCGGCGGCGGCGTCCACTCGACCGGTTTCCCAGCTTTATCCGCCAACTCCTGAATCATTCCGCACATCTCGACGATGGCTTTGTGGCCGAACAGAATGGCGTCGGCGATCACCTCCTCCGACACCTCCATCGCACCGACCTCGATCATGTTGATGGCGTCTTTGTGGCCGGCGAGCACCATCTCCATCGTGGCGTATTCCAATTGGTGCGGCGTGGGGTTTAAAACGTATTTCTCGTCGACGTAGCCGACCCGGCAAGAAGCGCTGGGGCCCTCGAACGGAATCTGCGAAATGCTCAGCGCCGCCGAAGCACCGACCATGGCCACGACGTCCGGCTCTACCTCAGGATCAGCGGCGAACACCATCGCCTGGATAAGCACTTCATCCATGAAGCCCTTGGCAAACATCGGGCGTATGGGTCTGTCGATCATACGCATCGTGAGGATTTCCTTTTGCGTCGGGCGCGCCTCACGCTTAAAAAAACCGCCGGGAAACTTGCCGGCGGCGTAGGTTTTCTCACGGTAATCCACCGTCAGCGGGAAAAAGTCGATGCCTTCACGAGGTGTCCCCGTGACCACCGCCACAAGAACAACCGTGTCGCCGTAAGACACGACGACCGCCCCGGC
>JADFRO010000322.1 GCA_022561255.1 Planctomycetota bacterium
GCGTTGGGCGTCGATGGTAACGATACGGCTGTCGCAGGCGGAGAAGACACGGCGCGGCGGGGCGGTACGGAGCAACCTTTATGAACCAAATCGAGTTGTGGAATCGGTACCGGCAACACCTGTGCGTGTGTGATTCGATCGGATTTCGTCTGGACGTCAGCCGAATGCGGTTCGACTCCTCGCTGCTGGACACAATGGCTGAACCGGCGCGCCGCGCGCTCGATGCCATGACGGCGATTGAGAAGGGGTCGCACGCCAACGTCGACGAGGACCGCATGGTCGGTCACTACTGGCTTCGGGCGCCCGATCTGGCGCCGACGGCAGAGATCAAGTCTCAAATCGAAGAGGCTGTGCGAGCTGTCAAAGCCTTCGCGGGCAAGGTTCATTCCGGAGCGATCGCGCCTCAGCGGGGCGATGGATTCTTTCTTCTGCTTGTGGTCGGCATCGGCGGGTCCGCGCTGGGTTCCCAATTCATTTCCGACGCACTCGGAACGTGCGAGGACGCGATGGTCGTGCGCTATGTCGACAACACCGATCCCGACGGTATCGATCGTATTTTGGATGAGCTCGACGAGTCGCTCGATCAAACGCTAACCGTTGTGATCTCCAAATCCGGTCGAACGGTCGAGACGCGAAACGGAATGCTCGAAGTTGCCGCCGCCTACAAGAAGCGCGGACTGGACTTTCATAGGCACGCCGTCGCCGTAACGAGCGAGGGCAGCCTGCTGTTTCAGCAGGCGAGCGAGCAGAAATGGCTTGCGACATTCCCGATGTGGGACTGGGTCGGCGGGCGCACGTCCGTCACGTCAGCCGTGGGGCTCCTGCCGGCCGCATTGCAGGGGCTCGACGTGGACGCCTTTCTCGCCGGCGCCGCGGCGTGTGACGTGGTGACGCGTAACGCCAACGTGGGGGACAATCCGGCGATGTTGCTGGCGCTGATGTGGCATGACGCCGGCGGTGGCGTCGGTCGGCGCAACATGGTGATCCTGCCGTATCGTGACCGTCTTGCGCTGCTGGGTCGCTACCTGCAACAGCTCGTTATGGAGTCGATTGGCAAGGAGCGCGATCGCGACGGCAAAATCGTCCACCAAGGTCTGACCGTCTACGGTAACAAGGGAAGTACGGACCAGCACGCCTTCGTCCAGCAACTCCACGAAGGGCCGGACGATTTTTTCGTGATGCTGATCGGTGTTCTTCGTGATCGAACGGGTGCCTCGATAGACGTTGAACCCGAGGTGACGGCGGGTGATTGTCTGAGCGGGTTTCTTCACGGAACGCGTGCCGCCCTGACCGAAAAAGAGCGACGCTCGATCACACTTCTCATCAATGATCTTACTGCGCAGAGTCTCGGTGCCCTGATCGCCTTGTTCGAGCGAGCGGTTGGCTTCTACGCCGAGCTTGTCAACGTCAATGCGTACCATCAGCCAGGTGTCGAAGCGGGAAAGACGGCTGCGTCCTCTGTCACGGCGCTACAGCGCGAGGTTCTTGGATTTCTCCGGAAGAGCGCGCCGAACGAGGCGACGGTCGAGCAAGTCGCCGAAGGTATCGGCCGGACCGACGACATCGAGGATGTGTATCACGTTCTGGTGCGGGCTACGTTAAACGAACGCTGCGTCGAGGTTCGTGATTCCGATGGGCATCCATGTGACGCGAAGTATCGTATGGCCTAGCGTACGGCAAGCGCTATCCCTTCAGGTCCAAACAGACAATACGGTCGAGATTTCTCGCGTAAAGGCGTCCGTCGTGAAGGACCGACACCGCCCAGCATCGTCCGTCGAGGACGTCGACGTTGGTCAAGGGCGAAAATCCGCCGCTTGATAGGGGGGCGATCTGTAACTCGCCATTTTCCGTCAGGAGCAAGAGGTGACCATCGGCCAGGATGAGCGACCCGTGTTTGATTCGTGGGACTTTCCATTCTTCCTTGCCGGTCATGAAGTCCACACACTTAAGACCCTTCTGATCGCTGGCGTAAAGCTTCCCCTGATGCAAGATGCATGATTGGAATTTGTTAAGAAGTACCTTGCTCTGCCACACCTTGTCCGCGGAAAGTGTCCCGTCGGACTTCGATCTCAGCTTGAACAATCCCGCTCCCGTGTTGTATCCGGAGGTGAGGAAAAGATACCCGTCGTGAAAGATGGGCATGGCTGCGTTGATGTCCCAATCGGTCTTCCACGCCGTTCGCCACACTTCTCGCCCGGTTTTCGACTCGACGATCAGGGCGGCGTCGCCCATGAACGCAACGATGTAACGCTTGTCGTTGAAGCTGAATGGATAGGGCGTCGCATAACCAACGAGGTCGGAGCCGGTCTTCCAAACCTGTTCGCCGCTCGCTTTGTTGTAAGCGACGAGCGATCCGTGTTCATCGCCGGGCGATACGACGGCCAGCTCTCCCTCGATCAATACGGAGCCGCTGTACGCCCAGGTTGGCTTGTGGTCGAACTGTTTTTCCCAGACGATCTTCCCGGTCCCGGCGTCGGCGCAGATGAGACGACCGTGTGCGCCCAGAACGTACACACGACCAGCGTGGACCGTGGGCGTGGCCCGCGTCCCGTCGCCGTGTTGGTTGCGGTACGCTTTCTCGAAGGGTGTTTCCCAGATGACCGCGCCGCTCTTGGCATCGAGGCAGTAAAGAACCTGCTGGTTCTCTTTCGTGCCGCAGGTGTAGAGTCGGTCGTTAACGTACGCGAAAGAGCTAAAGGCCGAGCCGACTTCGCGCTCCCAAATCACCTTGGGTGCAGTGGACCACGCCTTTTTGAAGCCCGTTTCATCGCTGATGCCGTCGAAGTTCGGCCCGCGGAAGTTCGGCCAATCAGCGCCTGTGGCGTGGTTGAAACCGGTCAGAACGAGAGCAACAAGCAAGTACATCGCACGTATGTCATGACGCATCGTTTTTCTCCCATTGGCGTGTCCGCCAAGCGGGAGTTTACGTCACAGGGCGGAGTTCGACAAGCCGCCGGACCGTGGTTTGTGAAACATCGATACGTTCCTAGCGAATGAGTTGGGGCACGGTGACGCTCGAATCCGCGACGTAGCGGCGCAGTGCTCGAAACCGAGGCGCTAGTGTTGACTCACCGGGGTAGGGGCGCGTGCGGTCAGCTCGGTTTCCTCCCTACCGAAGACGAACGGCTTCCTGGTTAGCAAATAGGGGCGATGCTGTGAGACGCTGATGAGAAGGGCGACGGCGACGAAGTTGCATAAGACGCTGCTGCCTCCATACGAGACGAACGGCAGCGTCATTCCGGTAATGGGCATCAATCCGACGGACATGGCGACACTGATAAAGGCCTGCGTCGCGATCAGCGTGACGATTCCGACCGCGAGCAAACGGGCGAACGGCTCGGTTGTAACGGAGGCGATGCGCACGCCGGCGATGACGATCACCACGTAACACGCCAGGACCAACAAGCAACCGATCAGCCCCCACTGGTGGGCGACGATGGCAAAAATGAAGTCGTTGTGTCGGTCGGGCAGCAAACTCGTGTCTACGTAGATGCCTTTTCCCCAACCGTGCCCGAAGAGGCCGCCGCTACCGATTGCGTTCTTGGAGTGCACAAGCTGATAGCCACTACTGGCGGACCATTCGATCGCCTGGCGCCGTGTTGCGACTGCTTTGTACT
>JADFRO010000323.1 GCA_022561255.1 Planctomycetota bacterium
GCACAACGCGTGGAACGTGCATACCGTCAGCCCTCGCGAGACGCCCAGGTCGGCGATTCGGTCGCGCATTTCATTCGCGGCTTTGTTGGTGAAGGTGATGGCGAGGATGTGCCAAGGGTCCGTGACTGTGGCCGCGAGATAAGCGGCTCGGCGCGTGACAACCCTGGTCTTGCCGCTGCCGGGACCGGCGAGGATTAACAGGGGGCCGTTCGTGTGGGTGACAGCCTGGCGCTGCGGCTCGCTCAGGTCCGCCAGTAAATCCTCAATTTTCGCATCCGCCGCCTCCTGCATGATACGCTTGTATAACGGGCGACCCGTTTCGCGTCGAGCGCGGGCGCGATCCCGATGAGACGTTTGTGTCCGCTCCAACATTGTGTCCGTTCCAAGTATGCCTGTCTCACTTTCGACCGAGCGCCATTGCCGTGCCGTCTTTGTCCCACCTTTCCAAAGGGGCATTACAGGGGGGTCTGCCGCATCCTGCAAGAACCTTCCGCGATCGCTCGCTTGGTAAGGAGGGGAGAAAAAAGTCGACCGACCTTTGTAGAAGCGGCCGTAGCTTCACACGTCACACGACGCGCGGTACGGTGGGCGCATGTCGGTTCTCGGACACGGACTCGATTTCGTCGACTGCGCACGCATCGCGCAGGTGTATCAGCGCCACGGCGCTCGTTTCCTCGATCGTGTTCTAACGGACGCGGAGCAGGAACGCGGGCGGCGATTTAAGAACATGATTCCCTACATCGCGGGCCGTTGGGCGGCGAAAGAGGCGATCCTCAAGATGATCGGTACGGGTTGGCGCGGCGAGATCGCATGGCGCGACATGGAAATCCTTCCCGACGCGATGGGCCAGCCGGTGGTCACGCTTCGCGGAGCGACGGCTGCACGCGCTTCGGAGCTAGGCATCGGCCGGGTACTTCTTTCCATCACCCACACGGAGAACCACGCGGCTGCTTCGGCCATCGGCGTCTCCGAGTGAACGGGACGGCTGTCCGCCGCAAGTGGTTCTGTCTGACCCATCCTATCGAACGACGTGTGACGCAGCGCTAGCCGTCGGCCGGCTCGATCGTGGTGATGATCGCGAACGTGGCGAACTGATCCACGTACAGCTCGGCCCGTTCCTGGTGGGTCACAAGCAGAAGGGCGACGCCTGACTCGTGAGCCTCGATCGTGCGCAGGATGGCCTCTCGCGTTGGGATTGTTGTGACGTTGAGAATCGACGAGATCACGTGGTCGAACGTGTTGACCTCGTCGTTGTGCAAGAGAACCTTGAACGGTGGGAGCTTCTTGGGTTTTTGCTTACGCTGAGGCGACGCGGGTTTCTTGACTGGGGCGACAGCCGTGGCGACGCCGCTATCGGGCTCGTCCGGCTGTGGGGTCTCGTTAGGCATGTCGATTTCTTGGGTCACAGAAGAGTTCCTACGCTAACGGGAAAAGTATACACGAAAACGCCCGAATCGGCAATGGTTTGGCCGATCTCCCTCAATTGCCGGGTCTGGAGAACGTGACCTCCCTGGTCTGGGTCAGCGTGGTGCCGCTGAGGAACTCGACGAAGGCGGCGCTGACCAGAAGCCTGCCGGACGCGGGTAGTTTGGCCTGTCGCGGGAACGAGCATCGTAGCGAATAGTGGTTCGTCGCAAATTTGCCGTGCCAAGCCTTGCGGATAACCTCCGGGTCGTCAAAGGTGTAGACGCCGATAACACGCGGCGTTGCGAGCACGGAGTTGTCGAGAAGCTGAATCTCAATGCGGCCGGGGACTTTTACGACGTCGCCGTCGGCGTCTCTCGGGCGGAGATAAACCGTGATGCCGTCGTCGCCGGGCATATCATCGTAGTTCGCGCCGCCGCTTCGGCTTGCAATCTCGATCGTCTTGGGAACGAAGAGATCAGCCGGGCGGTCCGGGTCGAACGCCTTGAGCGTGTTGATTTGACCCTTCAACGCCGCGACGATGCCGTCCCGTTGGTCGAGGGTCCGCTGCAATCGTCGCTTGTCGCGACTCAACTCGTCGTTTCGCTGCATGAGTTCGGCCCATGCGTTGGGGGATTGGCATCCGGAGCAAGCCATCAACAAAATGGCGATCACCGGGGCAACGTAGTGTTTGAGCACATTGCACCTCACGAAAAACGTAACCTGCGAACTGTCCGCTCCCTCACGGTCGCGGCTCTGCTTGGTCTCACCCATCGAATAACGCGTGATGGCACGCTGGTTCTCTTGTCGCTCATCGCATGTAACCCATCACGTGTCGCCCATCAGTTGTCGCCCATTACTTGTTCGCCTCGGCCAGCACCTTTTGAGCGGCGGTAATACCGCTACCGGGTTCGAGCTTGAATCCCTGACGGATCAGCGTCAACTCCATCGCGGCGATTACCCCAAGCGTGTCGAACGCGTCGACGTAACCCATGTGCGAAAGGCGCACGATCCGCCCCTTGAGATGACCCTGGCCGCCCGCAATGTGGAACCCGTGTCGCTCCCGCATTTCCTTTCGCAGGGCGGGCTCGTCGACGCCCTCGGGAACCATGACGGCGGTAACGGAGTCCGTCGGATCGACGGCGAAGGTCTTCAGGTTCATCGCCTTCGCAGCTTCGCGCGTCGCCCGTGCGAGCAAGGCGGTTTCCGCCCAGATCGATTCGAGTCCGCGCAGTTTGATGTCTCGTAGAACGTGCAGCAACCCGCGAATGAGCGTGACGGCCGGCGTATAGGGCACGTCCCAACCTTCGAGCGATTTACGATACGCCTTGAGGTCGTTGTAGAGCGCTGGTGTTGTTGCGGAGTCGATTCGCTCCCACGCTCGGTCGCTCACCGCGGCGAAACCGAGTCCGGGCGGAAGCATGAGCGCCTTTTGTGATCCTGTGATGTAGACGTCGACGCCCCAATCGTCCATTTTGACGGGGATCGCTCCGACGGCCGTGATCCCATCGACGATCAGGATGGCCCCACGTTCTCGCGTGACCTTGGCGATGCCCTCGATGTCCGAGAGCGCTGTGGTCGATGTTTCGCTTTGAACACAGATGACCGTGTCGATCTCGCGATCTGCCTGCAGAGCCTTGGTAACGACCTCGGCGTTCGCTCCGTGTCCCCATTCGATCGGCAATGTGGTGTGGTTGATGTTGAATGTTTCGCAGACCTTTTCCCATCGCTCGGCAAACTTTCCGTTGTTGATGACCAACGCCTTGTGCCCGGTGGGGCAGCATCCAACGATGGCCGCCTCCGCCGCGGCCGTGCCGCTTCCCGTGATCGTTACACACTGCGCCTTGGTTTGAAACAAATACTGGAGTAGACCGTGCGCCTCCTCGAACATCTTGCGGAACCCGGCTGTGCGATGGTGCTCGATCGGCCTGGCCATCTCAAGCAGGACGCTCTCCGGAACCATCGTCGGACCCGGTGTGAAGAGTCGGTTCTTCTTCATTGTGTTGCGCCTATGCGAAAAGTTGGCGTCATCGTTCCTTCATCCGGGATTATACGACTGAGCGCACCGATGCGACAGGGGCGGGTGTGTTGATCCTGCTGGAACCTGTGACATCGCAAGAACCTTGTCCATCACAACACGCGGTTGAGGGGCCGCGCAGGCTGAAGCCTGCGGCTCAGAGCGTCGTTCGGG
>JADFRO010000324.1 GCA_022561255.1 Planctomycetota bacterium
CTGGGCATGGCCCACACGTTCTGGCAGTCGGGGACGATCATCGAGTGCACTACACTTACGGCGGCGTTGTTGTCGGCTGAATGTTGGTGTCTCGTCGCGTACGCGCGGAAGCCTGGAAGGCACCTCGTTTGGCTCATGCTCTTGTTCAACGGACTGGGGTTTGCGAACCACAATTTCGCGCTTTTGACGGTGCCGGTGCTCGCGGTCGTGACGTTTGCGGGTGTTCGGGGGGGTGTGCTGACGCTGCGTGACGTCGCTATCGGCGTGGTTTTCTGGGTGCTTGGTTCGATTCCTTACACTGCGATGATTGCGAGCGAACTGGGTCGCAGTGAGGCTTGGGCGGCTACGCTGCAATCTGCTTTCTTCGGGAACACCTTTCGCGGGAGCGTGTTGAACACGACGGTCTCGATTCGATCGCTTTCGATTTGTGCAGCGTTTGTGCTGCTAAATTTTCCCAATCTTATGCTGGCGGCCGCGGGTCGCGGTCTGACGACGGGAAAACGTGGCGATGTTCCGTTGTTGGCACGGCGAGCGCTTTTCGCGGGGCTGGTGATTCACTTCGTGTTTGCGGTGCGCTACTCGGTGGTCGATCAGTACATGTTTTTTCTGCCGACGTACGTCTTTCTGGCGATGTTCGGTGGGATCGGATTCGCGTTCGCGTGGCGCTCGTCATCGCTTCGCGCGGTCGCGTTTCGGCGCGCAGCCGTTGTGTTGTTGGCGACGACGCCGATCGTCTATTGGTTCGTACCTGACGTCGCGCGGAGTCGAAACGTTCTTTCTCGTGTGGAACGTCACAAGCCCTACCGCGACGATTACGTCTACCTTTTCACGCCGTGGCAGGTCGTGGAGCGCTCGGCAGAGCGCATGAGTCTTCACGCATTGCAGTTGGTGCGGGGTCGCGGAGTCATTATTGTTGCGGATTCGATGGCTGAACCAGCGGTGCGGTATCAGGTGGTCCGAGCCGGTGCAGACGATGTGAGCGTCGTGTCTCGCGTTGGTGATGAAAAGGTCCACGCGGCTGCGAAGCGTGGCGAAGCCGTCGTTTTCGTTCCTGCAAACGTCACGATCCCACCGCCTGATTTGCCGTTTGGAGCGTGGCGGCGTGAGGGTGACTTATACGTGTTGTCCGTCGCGGGCGCTGAAGAGAACTGACAGCCGGCGTCCCACCTGGTGCGTCGCTCACACCGCCGGTGCGGGCATTGCGTGGTGATCCGGCGCTTCGGTGTACTCGAATCGCGGTAGCTCGGCTGAAGCGCGTAGCATCTCCTGAATCGTCCCGAATTGAAAGTCGGTGAGTAGGCGGTCGATCTTGCCGGAGAACCCTCGTCTTCCCATGCCTTGATGGAGACGAAGCTTTATGGGGATCTCGTTGGGTAATTCGCTCAACTCGGTTGCGTTAAGCTCGTAGGGGTGGAAGTAAATGGTCGCGGGGTTTTCATGGCGGTTGAGCTGGCGCACGGCTGACCGGATGGCTGCGTAGGGAAAGAGTCGAAAGTATCCGCCTCCGCCGAGCGGGAGTCTCCTTCCCAACACTCGCCAGGTAGCCACCGGAATCTCGATCAGTTCGCGGTCGTTGGGCGTTCGCAGACGGTGGGGCCAGGTTGGTGCCCCGCGTATTCCGTAACGCCGCATGGCCAGCGGGAAGATCGAGGAGTCGTAGGTGAAGCCGCACTCAGCCAGGGTGTCCAGAGCCCATAGATTGCGACGAGTAATGGAAAACGCCGGCGCGCGGTAGCCGGTAACGCGCTGGCCGATAATGTCTTCCAAAAGCGTTTTTGATCGTAGCACGTCGTCGCGGAACTGTGCGCTTGTTTGCGTGTGAACGGGGCGGTGGTCGAAGCCGTGGCTTTGCACCTCGTGACCCGCACGGTGAATCCGCCGGACGAGTTCGGGCGATTTCTGGGCGGCTAAACCCAGCACGAAAAACGTCGCCCGCACATCGTGGGTGTCGAGCAATTCGAGGATGCGATCGGTATTCGCAATGAATCGTTCGGTCAGGGGGAGGTCGTGATCGAGTACGGACTGAACCCAGTCCTCGACGTCGACGGTCAAAGCGTTGATCGTCGGCGCGGACGCGGAACGGGCGCGGAGATGCGATTCAACGGATTCATTTGCGGTTCGCGAATCGGTCGTGGGTCGTGCGTCCGCGCGGGCTGAAGCCCGCGGCGCGGTAAAAGCCGGCAAGTCGGGGATGGTCCGGGATAAGGCAACGTGTCGCGGTGCTTGCTTACCGAGGGGGCGGTTTGCATCGCTACGAAACCATTCGACAAAGTGTTGCAGGCCGACGGTGAGACTGGTCGACGGCTCATAGTCCAGCTCGTCGCGGGCGAGCGACACGTCGGCGAAGGTGCGAACTACGTCGCCCGGTTGAAGCGGCTGGCGGTCGATGACAGCCTTTTGGCCGAGGGCGTCCTCGATGGCGGTGATCAGATCGGAGAGTTTGACCGGTTTGGATTGACCCAGGTTGTAGATGCGGAAGCCGCTGCAGCGCCGGATCGCCTGCAATACGCCCGCGACGATGTCGTCGACGTAGGTAAAATCGCGCATCATCCGCCCATCGCCGAAAACGGGGATGGGCTGACCCGCTTCGATGAGTCGCGCGAACTTGTGGATGGCTAAGTCGGGGCGCTGCCGGGGACCGAAGACGGTGAAGAATCGAAGGCAGGTGACGGGCATGTTGTACAAATGGTGATAGGTCCGGCAGAGCAGCTCTCCAGCTAGCTTGGTGGCGGCGTAGGGTGAGATCGGGGCGTCGACGCTGTCGCTCTCGGCGAAAGGCACTTTCGCGTTGTTGCCGTAGACGCTGGAGCTGCTGGCGAAAATGAATTTACAATGCGGAAGCTTTCGAGCGGCTTCCAGAAGCACCGTGGTGCCGCCGACGTTGACGTCCTGATAGAGGAGCGGTTGCTCGATCGAGGGGCGAACGCCGGCACGGGCGGCCAGGTGTACGACGGTGTCGATGTCGTCGGCGAGAGCCTGCTTGACCGCCTCCGGATCGCGGATGTCGCCTTCGACGAGGGAGAATCGTGGGTGTTTCAGCGCCGTCTCGATGTTACGCCACTTGACGTCGGGGTCGTAGAAGTCGTCGAAGTTATCGATCGCGACGACGTCGCAGCCGGTGCGCAGGAGTGCTTCGGAGAGGTGCGAGCCGATGAAGCCCGCTGCTCCGGTGACGACGATTTTGGGCATGCGCTTCTCCTGCGGCGTCGGTCGCGGTTGCATCTGAGATTCCATCACGCCTTCACACGGGCCCAAGAACCCGACTCGGCGGTTACATGGGCGATAGTGTAGGCCTGCCGATGCAGACGTAACGAAAGCCGCGTTTTGCGAGCGATGGGGGATCGTAAAGATTCCGTCCATCGAAGATGAGCTTGTTTTTCAGCTTGCCGGCGATAACGTCGAAGTCGGGGTTTCTAAACTTGGGCCAATCGGTGAAGACCACGAGCGCGTCGGCGCCGTCGAGCGTTTCGTAGCTGTCGTCGCACATGGTGACCTTCGGACCGAGAAGAGCGGCGGCGCTGCCCATCGCCTCCGGGTCGTGCGCTCGCACAGCCATACCCTGTTCGAGGAACATCTCGATGGCGGCGATGGCC
>JADFRO010000325.1 GCA_022561255.1 Planctomycetota bacterium
CCCGAGCCGCAGCTTGCAGCCTGAGCGGCGCCGTCACCCTTGAACCGTTCCTTCAGCTCCCTCGCCGTCTGCAGGACGGCCAGAATCTCCTCGCGAGAGAAATCCAGCATCGTCAGGAAATTTCGGCCCTTAAGATCAATCGCCACAGAAACTACTCCCGGTAGAGTGCCGTGTGCATCTTGACTTGCGGCCGGGCTAGTGCGCCATCACGCGCTCTTCGATGCTCGCGCTGAACAGAGCCGCGACCGCGAGGGAGCGGTGCCTGCGCTCCGCGGTAATCTCCGATCGTCCGTTCCCTCACGGTCGCGGCTCGGAAAGCCCTCAATCGACGCATGGCAGGACACTAGCTTAACACCTTCTCAAGACGCTCAAGCGCCCAGTCCAGCTCTTCCTTGGTGATGCAGAGCGGCGGAGCGAGCCGCATCGTTTGCTCGTGCGTGTCTTTGCAGAGCATGCCCGCCTGCATCAGTTTTTCACAGTAATCACGTGCCTTGCCCGCTTGCGGATGAAACTCAATGCCGACCCACAGCCCGCGTGCGCGGATCTCTTTGATCTTGTCGGTTTTGATCGCTCGCAGCCGGTCCGCCAGATAGTTGCCCAGCTCGCGAGCGTTGTTTTGATACTTCCCCGTGTTGAGAATCTCGATGACTTTCGTAGCGACCGCGCAGGAGAGCGGATTCCCGCCGAAGGTGCTGCCGTGGTCGCCGGGCTTGAAGACGCTGAGAATCTCTCGCGAAGAGACAATGGCCGACACCGGCATGATTCCGCCGCCCAGTGCTTTGCCGAGGATGTAGACGTCCGGCTGCACGCCCTCGTGCTCGCACGCGAACGTGTACCCGGTTCGTCCGAGTCCCGACTGAACCTCGTCCGCGATGAACAAAATGTTGCGCTCCGTGCAGACCTCGCGGACCCGTTTGAGGTATCCATCCGGTGGAATGATGATCCCAGCCTCACCCTGAATCGGCTCAACCAAAAAGCCCACCGTGTTCTCGTCGATCGCGGCGGTAAGCGCATCGATGTCGCCGTAGGGGATGACCTCAAAGCCGGGCGTGAAGGGTCCGAAGCCGTCGCGACATTGCTCGTCGGTGCTGAAGCTGATGATCGTCGTCGTTCGACCGTGAAAGTTTTCGGCGCAACAAATGATCTTGGCTTTGCCCGCAGCCACACCCTTTTTCTTGTATCCCCACTTGCGGGCCGTCTTGATCGCCGTTTCGACTGCCTCCGCCCCGGTGTTCATGGGCAACACCGCTTCCATCCCGCAGAGTTCAGCCAGAGCGGCGCACATCGGGCCGAGCTGGTCATTGTGGAAGGCGCGGGAGGTAAGCGTTACGCGGGCGAGCTGGTCTGTGACGGCGCGGATCAACTCCGAATGACCGTGGCCGAAATTTACCGCCGAGTACGCCGCCAGCATATCCATGTATTTCACGCCGTCGACGTCGGTGACCCAAACGCCCTCCGCCTTGGCCACGACGACGGGCAAGGGGTGATAGTTGTGGGCCGCACTCTGCTCGACCAGCTCAATATGCTCAGCCGCGTTTGCGGGGTTTGCGACTTGTGTCTGTACGCTCATCGTTTCTCCATTCGGCGGTCTGCCGCGCAGTCTATCGAAAACATTCGCTCGACGAAATCGTCGGGGGGGGAGCCAACGAAGGCGGCGTCCCGGTCGTGCAGGCTCCACGGGAAGTATACCGAGCGCAAATCAGCGGACGCAAGTAAATTCTTCTGCCGAATCATCGGCTACGACGCGGAACACGTTCTTCGATTTGCAGTCGGCGGACGTAGCCTGCGGATCGTTCGGCCGCCGCACTATTCACCGCCGCCTATCGCGTCTAAACCAACGTCCGAGGTCAACATCCGAACATCGTTCGCTTCGGCGGCAGCAAGCGGTTGCCGCCCCTTGGCGACGTCGCTCTTCAACGGAGGGCTAAACCGTGAACATTTCCGAAGAGCCATATCGCGACGCGTGGAAAACAGGGTATTCCCGTCCGACCGCCGCCCGCTGTGCATCCATCGCAAGCTCGGGGCGGTTGTTGTCCTGACTGAGATGCGCGACCGCTATCCACTGCGGTGCTCGGGGTCCGCACGCCCGTAGGAGTTGGGCCGAGTCGTCGTTGGAGAGGTGTCCGCCGGGTCCGCGAATTCGCGCTTTCAGCGCCGGCGGATACGCACCTTGCTCCAGAAGCGTCGGATCAAAGTTGCATTCCAGATAGGCTGCGTCGACGGACTCCAGCAGCTCTTGTAAGGACTTGGAGGGGTGACCCAGATCGGTGAGAATCCCCAGCCGCTTACCTTCACACTCGACGACGAACGCGACGCCGTCAGCCGCGTCGTGCGGTGTGGGGATTGTGTGAACCGTGACGCCGTCGAAAGTGAGCGACTCGCCGGCCTTGAAATGTCGAACGTCGCTCAGTTGGCCAAGTTTGCACCACGTTGCCTGTTGCGTTTTTTTCGTCATGTAGATGGGCAAGCCGAACTTCCGCTGGTACACCCCGGCTGACCGTATGTGATCCACGTGGTCGTGTGAGATGAGGAGGGCGTCAACTTCGCAGATGTCGCAGCCGTGTCCCGCCATACGCCGCTGGGCCTGTACGCCGGTGATTCCCGCGTCGAAGAGTAGCCGCGTACCGTTCGCCTCGACGTAGATCGCGTTACCGTTGGACCCGGACTGCAAGGAAAACGTTTTCACGCCGGTGATTCTAGACGCTTCATTCCGTCTGTCGACCGCCCGGATCATCGGCCGGTCTTGGGGCGTTGGCACTTTACACCCGCGAAAGTTACGATGGGTGGCGATGAGCGATTCCAGCAATTCCATGGAACCTTGCTCGCCCCGCTCCGTGGTGGCACCGGCGTCGCGGGCGACGTGACCGATCCCGCCTTTCCGGAGAAGCTCATGTCGGCGGCGATCGACGCGTACGGCAAACTCAACATTCTCGTGAACAACGCGGGCTACACCTGGGACGGTATGCTCCACAAAATGAGCGACGAGCAGTGGCAGGCCATCATGGACGTGCACAACACGGCGCCGTTTCGTCTCATTCGCGCGGCCGCGCCGCACATGCGCGAAGTGGCGAAAGCGGAGCTGGCCGCCGGCGGCTTGAAAGAACCCCGCTGTATCGTGAACGTTTCGTCTACTTCGGGCCTCCACGGCAACATCGGGCAGATCAACTACTCGACGGCCAAGATGGGCATCGTCGGGATGACGAAATGTATCGCCAAAGAGTGGGGCGCCTTCGGCATCCGGTGCAACGCCGTCGCCTTCGGATTCATCGACACGCGGATGACGCGGCCGAAAGAAGACGGCGAGACCATCGAGGTGGCCGGACAGGAGATCGCGCAGGGCATCCCCGAGGCATCACGCGGACGCGCGATTACCGGAAATCCACTTGGCCGCCCCGGCACCGACGAAGAAGCTGCCGGCGGCATCGTGATCATGGCATCCACGCTTGCAGGCTATGTGACAGGGCATACGCTGGAAGTGACGGGCGGGGCGGGGATCTAAATTGGACGACCACTTACTCACTTGAGCAATGCGAACTCTCTCCACGTTGGTACTCTG
>JADFRO010000023.1 GCA_022561255.1 Planctomycetota bacterium
GCAACGATTGCTGCACCGCCACCATAACGATGTCACCGGTCTTTGCTTGCTTCAGGCGATACTTTCCGCGACCCGCCGTGCTGCCCTTGTAGACGTTAAACACCATCGCCGACTTGGCGCCGGTGTTGTCACAAACATCCACCATGGTTTGCATCTGTATCATGTCAACATTCCTATAACAACGCGGATCCCCGACTGGCGGAAAGACGCGTCAGTCAACCGCGACCTTCCGACGAACAACCCGCATCAGCCGCCAGCACTTCAGCTTCGAGATCGGCCGGCACGACATCACCTCGACCAGATCACCCATACGCGCCTCGTTCTGCTCGTCGTGCGCGTGCAGCATCGTCGAACGGCGGAAATACTTACGGTACTTCGAATGCTTGACGGTATAGTCGAAGCGGACACGGATCGTCTTTTCGCCCTTGTCCGACACGACCGTACCCGTACGACATTCCCGCGGTCGCCGCTGCGTCGCCACCGTCTTTTCCACCGCCGTCACCATTATTCCACATGGACCTCTTGGTCAAACTCGCCTTGTATACCGCCGATCAGCCACCCTTACGGTGCGACGCGATCGACTCCAGGTGGTACTGCTTTTCCTCGATGCCCGTCTCACCACGCTCATGCAGGATCGTCAAAATCCGTGCCACGGTCTTGCGGACGCCCTTGAGTTGGTGCGGATTCTCCAACTTCTCCGTCACCGCCTGCGCCCGCAGATCGAAATAGTGCCGACGAATACGGTCCAGCTCCGCGTGTAGGTCGGGCGTTTTTAATTCGCGAATCTCGCCGACTTTCATTCAATCCATTCCTCGTCCCGCGCAACCTACAGCCCGTAACGCCGCTTCACAAAGCGACAACGATACGGAAGCTTGTGCGCCACGCGCAGCAGCGCCTCACGCGCAATGTCTTCCTCCACCCCACCGATCTCGAACAGCACGGTGCCCTCATGAACGCACGCCACCCAAAACGCCGGATCGCCCTTTCCCTTACCCATCCGCGTTTCCAGCGGCTTGGAAGATACAGGCTTGTGCGGAAACAGCCGCACATAAACCTTGCCTTCGCGGCGAAGAAAGTGCGTGGCAGCCACTCGGCCAGCCTCAAGCTGACGGGCGGTCACCCACCCCGATCCCAAGCTCTGCAAACCGAATTCACCGAAGGCAACCGTGTTACCCCGGCGGGCGGTGGCGTGGACCTTGCCCCGCTGGCTTTTACGCCATTTAACGCGTTTGGGCATCATGGCCATTACGAAAATCTCCAGCCCGTCCGGCCGACTCAGCCGAACGCGCCACGCCTATCCGCGCTTTCCGCGCCGACCGTCACGACCGCGAGGCGAAACGTCTTCCATCACGACTTCTTCGCCGTAGCGACCCTTGTAAATCCAAACCTTCACGCCAATCGTTCCGTATTTCGTTAGGCACGTCGCCTGACCGTAATCAACGTTCGCCTGCAGCGTATGCAGTGGGATCGATCCGCGAAGCTGCGTCTCTCGACGCGCCATCTCGGCTCCGCCAAGTCGTCCCGAACACTGAATCTTGACGCCCTTGGCTCCGCAGGCCATCGCCGACTCGATTCGCATCTTCATCACGCGACGAAACCCGGCACGCTTTTTCAACTGCTCCGAGACCGCCTCCGCCAGCAACTTCGCATTCCCGTCGGGAACCTTGATCTCCACGATGTTCATGCTGATGTTTCGATCGATCAGGTTCTCAAGTGCGGCCTTGAGCTTGTCCACCTCCGCGCCCTTGGGGCCGATCACCAACCCCGGACGAGCCGTATGAAGAAACACTTTGACCTCATCACGCGTCCGCTCGATCTCCACCATCGCAACAGCCGCATAGGGTGGCTGCTTGTTCAGCTTGTCGTCGATGTACTTGCGAATCCGCTGATCCTCGATCAGGAACTCGGCATACGCAGCCTTGGGCGCAAACCAGCGCGAACGCCAGCCCTCGGTAATCCCGATCCGGAAACCGAGTGGGTGTATTTTCTGCCCCACGTCTAACTCCAAGCGAAACGCGACGAGCCATTCGCCGCCGTTCGATATTTACCTCTCCGCAACTGCCACAACGATGTGACTGGTGCGCTTGGCGATCGGATGCGCACGCCCGCGATCCTTGGGACGCCACCGACGGTAGTAAGGTCCGCCGTCAACGCGGGCCTCCTTGACGTACAGACGACGCATATCCGCTTCCTGCTCGTCCGCGTTCGTCATAGCCGATTGCAGCACTTCCTGAATCATCCGAGCGCTACGACGACGGTTGAAACGCAACTGGTCGACAGCCTCATCACACCGCCGCCCGCGAATCAAATCGATCACCAGCCGCGCCTTTCGAGGCGCGATGCGGGCGAAACGATGTTTCGCGATAAAGACCCGTTCCGTGTTCGTCGTCTTTGCCAAACCATTCACCGTTGCAGGCCGGTCGAGTTCCGACTCGCCGCCTTACTTCGCCTTCCTAGCGCCATGCCCGCGGAACGTCCGCGTCGGACTAAATTCTCCAAGCTTGTGCCCGACCATCTCCTCGGTCACAAACACGGGGTGAAACACCTTGCCGTTGTGAACCTCAAACCGCTGGCCGATGAACTCCGGAACGATCGTACAGCGACGAGCCCAGGTTCGGATCACACCAGCTGCGCCGGAATCCTTCTGACGCATCACCTTCGTGAAGAGCTTCTCGTCAACAAACGGACCTTTTTTCTGTGAGCGAGCCATGTAAATCGTTCCCGACGCCTGACCACCGAAACCCGGCGGAGTGAGGTTCAACCTCGTTCGTTCCTAACCCTCGTTGACCTTACCCAACATCAACGCTTCGGTATCGGCAACTGCCCGTACCGTTTACTCTTCCGACGACGCAGGATACGCGCGTTGGACACTTTGACGCGACTACGCGTTCTGCCGCCCTTGGCCAAATTCCCCTTCGCATCGCATGGATGGCGTCCGCCACCGCTACGACCCTCACCTCCACCCAACGGGTGAGAAACCGGATTCTTCGCCGTACCGCGAACGTGCGGTCGCCGACCGCGATGACGCGTACGACCCGCCTTGCCCCAACGCAGATTCTGATGTTCCACGTTGCCGACCTGCCCGATCGTCGCGCGACACTCCACACGAACTTCACGCATCTCGCCCGACGGTAGCACAACGATCGCCCAATCCCGACCTCGCGAAAGCAGTCGTGCCGTCGTACCCGCGCTACGCACCAATTTCCCGCCCTGCCCCAAGTTCATCTCGATGTTATGAACGCCCAGACCAGGCGGAATACTCTTCAAGGGCATCGTGTTGCCCACCTTGGGCTCGACCGACATGCCGCTTTCGACCGTATCACCAGCCGTCAAACCCATCGGCGCTAGGATGTATCGCTTGTCCCCGTCGGGGTAGTCAATCAGCGCGATGTGGCACGTACGGTTCGGGTCGTACTCAATCGTCCGAACCGTCCCCACAACGCCGTCCTTGTTTCGCTTGAAATCGATCCGGCGGTAAATCTTCCTCGCTCCGCCACCGCGATGACGAGCCGTGATCTTGCCGTGGTGGTTGCGCCCGCCGTGCCTCACCAGGCGCTCACACAACGACTTCTCCGGCCGCTTACGCTTGTCGGTAAGCTCCGCAAAGTCGTTTACCGACGAAGCTCGCCGCCCCGGCGAAGTTGGCTTATATTTAATCACAGCCATCGCTGTTACCGTCCGTCAATGGCGACCCACCGGCCCGCCAAGTCATCTAGAACAAATCAAATTAGAACAAATCAATGTGGTGATCCGCATGAAGAACCACCACAGCCTTTTTCCAGTCCGGTGTCTTACCGACCTTGTAACGCACACGGCGGGTCTTACCCTTCCGCGTCGCCGTACGAACGGTGAGCACCTTCACATTGTAGATCTTCTCGATAGCTTGCTTGATCGCCGGCTTGCAAGCCTGACGGTGTACCTCAAAGGAATACGCCCCGCCACGGGCGGGCGACGATGCCGTCGCAGCGTGCGACTGCCCGGCCATGTGCGTCCCCTTCTCCGTGACCAACGGACGCTTGATGATGTGATAGATATCCATAAGTAAGCGCCCGCGCTAACTCTTGTCCCCGGCCGATGCTCGACCCTTCACCAGCCGTTCGAAGGCCTCACGCGTAAAAAGCAGACGGGGTCGTCGCAAGACCTCGTAGGCGTTCAACTCGTCGACGATACGCACGTCCGTATCTGCCAGATTCCTCGCCGAAAGATAGGTGCTGCGATCCGCCTCGTGCATCGCAAGCAAGCAGCCGTGATCCGCTCCCACAGCCGACAACATCGAGGCAAATACTTTCGTCTTGGGCTCCACAAACTTCAGCTTGTCGATCACCGCCACTTCCTCGGACTGAATCTTCGCAAGGATCGCACTCTCGCAGGCGAGCCGCCGCATCTTCTTGGGAAACGCCTTTACGGAGCGCGGACCGCGCTTCGCAAAAGTGCGCCCCCACCGCGCCGAATCGGCGAACGAATCGGACCCACGCGTGCGTTGCCCGTACCTTTTTGACGATACAACTTTCGGGTCGAGCCCGACACGTCCGACCGCCGCTTCGTGCGAGCACTATCCTGCCGCTGATGGTCCAGGAACGCGACGACCGCCTGCTTGATCAGGCGTGGCCGAACGTGACCGCCCAGCCGCGCGGGATCGATCTCGATCTCGCCCGCACGTTTCCCCGCCATGTCAAACACAGGAACCGCCAGCATCCCATCTAATCCTTTTTCTTCGCACGTCGTACGGTCACGACCGATCCGATCGCTCCGGGAACGCTGCCGCGGATTAACATCAAGTCGTTCTTTGTGTCGACGCCGAGCAGCCGAAGCGAACTCATCGTCTTGCGAACGGCACCCATGTGGCCCGCCATTCGCTTACCCTTTTTGATACCACGCCCGGTGGCGCCGGGAGCGTGCGAGCCGATGCTGCCCGGCGCGCGATGCTTTCGCTCGGTACCGTGGGACGCCGGAAACCCGCCGAATCCGTGACGCTTCATGCCACCAGCGAATCCCTTGCCTTTGGTTACGCCCGTCACGTCGACGTGCCCCACCTTGGCTTCTTCAAACTGAGCAACCGTCACGACGTCGCCCGGAGATTGCGTCGCCGGCTCGACAAGTCGGATTTCCCGAACAAAGCCTTTAGGTCCGGCACCCGCTTTCGCCGCGTGCCCGATCATGGGCTTCGTTGAACGATGCGGCTTAACGTCGCCGAACCCGAGTTGCACCGCGTCGTATCCGTCCGACTCCTCGGTCTTAACCTGCAACACGACGCAAGGACCAGCCTTGATGACGGTGACAGGT
The DNA here is from genome assembly GCA_022561255.1 of Planctomycetota bacterium. Classification (GTDB taxonomy): domain Bacteria; phylum Planctomycetota; class Phycisphaerae; order UBA1845; family UBA1845; genus JAJRUK01. The sequence goes on from JADFRO010000023.1 coordinate 5,284, forward strand.
TCGATCACGCCGCGCTCACCAACCACGCGAGTCATGCCGAGTTTGGTTCCCAGGATTCCCAACGTCATGCGGCTATCCCATTCTCGTCTCGAAACACCCTCGAACGAGTTCGCGTCACATCTGTCCGTGCGATGAAGCTCGCACGCCGTTTACCGTCTTGACCAAAAGAGGGGGACGGCTACCGTCCCGCTGTGACGCGGGCGGCGCCACTCGCCTTGCACCCGTGCGCTATGTCTTGATCTTGATGAACACGCCCGCCGGAACTTGAATTCGGTTGATCGCTTCCACCGTTCGAGAAGTCGGCTCGCTTATATCGATTATCCGCTTATGTGTTCGTATCTCGAACTGCTCACGGGATTTCTTATCGATGTGGGGACCACGGAGCACCGTATACCGCTCGATTCTCGTGGGCAGCGGAATCGGACCGTGAACCTTCGCGCTGGTGCGCTTCGCGTGCTCCACGATTTCCCGTGCGGACGCGTCCAGCGCTCGGTGATCGTACGCCTCCATACGTATGCGGATTCTGCTCTGGGCGCTCACGCGTCGTTCTCCCTACTCTGCCAGGACCTTCTACGCGCCATTTCTCGAAATGGCGCCAGACCTGCTAGGATAAACACCCTTCCTAGCGTGTCAACTGCAAATCTGGTACATCTTTCTTGCCAACATCTCTCCGCCAGGATCAACGTCCCCGCCGGCTGAGATACCTATCTACGAAGGGCCAAAAGCCCTCCATGGACGACGCGCCCGCCACAGTAACACGGCACCGGATCTCCACAAATAGCCCAGTTTAACCGATGAGAACCTTCATCTCCGCATCCGAGACGGCGGCATAGTGGGAGGGGGTCATCGCGCACGTCGCCCGACCCTGGGACAAGCTGCGGAGTTGCGTCACGTAGCCGAACATCTGGGCTAACGGGACGACCGCGGAAATGATCCGATTGCCTTCACGGGGAATCGTATCCTTAACGGAGGCGTACCGCGCGTTCAGGTCCGCCATGATGGCACCGAAGTACTCGTCGGCGGTAACGACCTCGATGTCCATGATCGGTTCGAGCAGGACGGCGTCGCACACCCTCATCGCCTCGTAAAAGGCCATGCGACCAGCGTTCTCAAAGGCCAGCTCCGAACAATCCGTCTCATGCCGACCCGCGTCGATGATGGTCGCCTGCCAGTCGATCACCGCATATCCACCAAGAATGCCGCTTTGGGCGGCCTCCGTAATACCAAGCTCGACAGCACGCACGAGGTCAGAGGCGAGCGTCTCGGCTGACACCGCATTTGCGACCTCAAATGCTGCCCGCCCCTCCTCGTGCGGACGAGGCTCCAACCTGATCCTGACGACGCCAAAATGTCCCCGCCCGCCGATCTGGCGGACGAATCGGCCCTCCGCCTCCCCCGCTCGTCGGATCGTCTCTCGATACGAGACGCGTGGCTTACCGACCACGACCGGGACGTTCATTTCGGTGGCGAGGCGATGCGTGACGACTTCCAGGTGCAACTCGCCCATGCCCGACAGCAACGTCTGGCCCGTTTCTTGGTTCGTCGTCACCGTGATTGTGGGATCCTGACGTGTCAGTGCGGTCAGGGCAGCCAGGAGCTTGTCTCGATCTCGTGAGGATCGAGGCTCGACGGAAATGCTGATGACCGTGTCCGGAAACTTGATCGACTCAAGCACTACGGGTCGACGCTGATCGCAGAAGGTGTGACCGGTCAGAGCATCGCGAGGGCCCACCACGGCCACGATGTCACCCGCGACGGCCTCATCGAGCTGATCACGGCGTTTGGCGAACATCCGATAGATTCGACTGATGTTCTCCTTCCCGCCCGTAGCTGCGTTGAGCACGCGCATGTTGGGCTTGAGCGTGCCGGAGTAGACGCGCAGATAGTAAAGATCGACCGGCTTTTCCGACACGATCTTAAAAACCAACGCGGCGAGCGGACCCGAGGCATCACAGGCCAATGTGTGTTCGACGCCCTCGCGGTTCGCGTCCGCCGCCCTCACCGGTGGTACGTCCAACGGACTGGGCAGGTAGTCGCAAACGGCGTCGAGCAAACGCTGCACGCCGACGTAACGCAGAGAACTGCCGCAAAGAACTGGAAAGAAGTCGCGCCTCAACGTCCCCGCTCGGATGACGGCTCGAAGCTCCTCCCCGCTGATCGGCTCATCATGGAGATACTTCTCCATCAGCGCGTCGGAAAACTCGCAGACGGCTTCAATCAGGTCATGTCTTGCAGTCGCGGCTACGGCGAGCTGATCCTCCGGAATGTCGCGGACGTCGAAGGAAGAGCCGAGCGCCTCCCGGTGGTAATAGACTGCACGCATCTCCAGAAGATCGATCAGCCCGGCGAAGTCGTCCCCCGACCCGATCGGTAATTGCACCGGTAGCGGACGGACGCCCAGACGCTCGGAAATCGATTCAACGCTACGCTCAAAGTCCGCCCCGAGCCGGTCCATCTTGTTGACGAAACAAATTCGCGGAACCTCGTACGTATCCGCCTGCCGCCAGACCGTCTCCGTCTGTGCCTCTACGCCCTCCTTGGCATCGAAAACAGCGATCATGCCGTCGAGGACACGCAGCGATCGCTCGACCTCCGCCGTAAAATCCACGTGCCCCGGCGTGTCGATCAGATTGATCGTGTGACCCTTCCACGGACAACTCACCGCGGCCGAGTAGATCGTAATACCGCGCGTCTGCTCCTGCTCGTCGAAGTCCGTCGTCGTTGTCCCGTCGTCGACATCGCCCATCCGATGTGTTTGCCGCGCATAGTAGATGATCCGCTCTGTCGTTGTGGTCTTTCCGGCGTCGATGTGAGCGGCGATGCCGATGTTGCGAACGGTGGAAAGTTCGACTCCCATACTCAACCCTGCAACCACGCGCACCATGCGTTTCGACTGCGCACGGCGACGCGGAAACCCCGCACAAACAGCAAGCCCACCCGCGGAACCGGGGGGGCTCTATCAGTTAACCAACAAGAAGTATATTTACCACGCAAAGTGAGCGAAAGCCTTGTTCGCCTCGGCCATCCGATGGATGTTCTCGCGGGTGGTAACGGCCGTGCCTTCACCCTTCGCGGCGTCAAGGATTTCCTGGGCGAGGGACTCCGCCATCGGCCTGCCCTTTTTCGCGCGGGCCGCCTCGCGAATCCAGCGGAACGCCAGGGATTGTTGCCGCTTGCGATTGACCGGCATCGGCACTTGGTAGTTACTGCCTCCGACGCGCTTGGAGCGAACCTCGACATTCGGGCGGCACCGGTTGACCGCCTGCTCAAAAACTTCATTGGGCGGCTGATCTTTTACGCGCTTCGCGACAATATCCATCGCGTTGTAGAACATCCGCGTAGCGGTACTCTTCTTGCCGCCGAGCATGATGCAATTGATAAACTTTGACACGAGAACGCTGTCGTACCGGGTGTCCGGCTTGAGCTGCTCCGCTGACTTCGTAAACCGCTTGTAACCCATAATGAACACCGTTCCGCGTTGTTACTCGCCACCCCGACCCCACGCCGAGGCGGCTAGCCATGCTAATCCAATTCGGCCTTTCTCACAACGTCTCGTTCCGCTACACGTCGGCGCCAGGTCCAGAACCGATCCGCCAAACCTGCGGTAAGCAGAAGCTCCACGACCGCCTTCACCGCAAAAGGCGCGAATCCCGTAGCCAGGGCCAACCGCACATCGCCACCCAGCCAGACCGCCTTCCACCAAACGCCGACCACGAACAGCGCGAACATGCCCACGGCACCGGCCAGGAGCAATCGATAGAACCCTGCGCTCCCACGACCGCGGAGCACACTGGTCAGCCACGCTGCCACGAGAAACCCGATGAGGTAACCGCCCGTCGATCCTCCGAGCCCCGCTGAGCGGAGTCCAAAGAGCGGCAGGCCGAGTGCGCCCATCGTGATAAAAAGACCCATCGCCGCTGCGGCTGCACGAGGAGCCAGCGCGTACCCCGTAAGCAGGACCGCAACCGGCTGAAGCGTCATCGGCACGTCGGTCCCGGGAAGGGGAATCCAAACCTGCCCCGCAAGCGCCGTCAGAGCACAAAACCCCACAACACGAACGACGGCAAAGCAGCCCCTGCGTGCGGCCGACGACCTCGCCGATCGAACCGTTGCGCCGACTTGCCCAGTCATTTCGCTCAAACCAAAACTCCCGAGAACTCCGCGATTGCCATAGCCCCGTAACGCGGCTGGCGACGATCCTCGAACTTGGATGCAGGCTTTACTTGCGCCGCTTCACGCCGTATTTGCTTCGGCCGCGGTTGCGGGGACGGTTTTCCTTATCCCCCTCGACACCGGACGCATCCAGGGCACCCCGAATGATGTGGTAGCGTACGCCGGGAAGGTCACGAACCTTGCCACCACGCACCAGAACGATCGAGTGCTCTTGCAGGTTATGATCGATTCCAGGAATGTACGCGGAAACTTCCTTCCCGTTGCTCAAACGAACACGAGCCACTTTCCGCAAGGCGGAGTTGGGCTTTTTCGGCGTCTGGGTCTTGACGATTAGACAAACGGCGCGACGCTGCGGACAGTGGTCCAGGTCTCGGACGTTCGATTTCTTCTTGACCTTCCGTCTACCTTTGCGGAGTAGTTGGTTAATTGTTGGCATCGATGTATCTCAGCAAGCCCGTCGGGCTCAGGATCCGGTTTCCATTCGATTCAAAAAAACACAAGCCGCCACTTATCGGCGGAGCTATTCCTTTTCAGGTTCCGGCGAGGTCGTCAACGTCGTCCCCGCAGAATCGACCAGCCGTAGGGCTGATGGTTCCTCCCCTGGTGAAACCGAACCGATTTCGGCCGTAACCGCCGCAGCGGCCGCAAGCTCGTCCGCAGCTCCCAGGCTCGCCCCGATGCCGGCGGGAATATCGGCGGGTATCGGTATCGGCTCGCCCAGATGTTTGAGCCTCATCTTCTGGTACGGCCTGTATGCGGTGCCAGCCGGTATAAGGTGCCCCAGTATGACGTTTTCCTTCAGTCCCTGCAACGTATCGGTCATCCCAGCCAGGGCAGCCTCGGTCAGGACTTTCGTGGTCTCCTGAAACGAGGCCGACGAGATGAACGAGTCGCTCGACAGGGCGGCTTTGGTAATCCCCAGCAGCAGCGTAGTGGCTGAGGCCGGTTTGGGCCTTTTGCCCTTGGCCGGCTCGCCTCCCTCCTCATCCGCCTCTGCATTAAGCTCGGCGAGCTTCGACTTAAGGACCACTTCGCCCAAGGACAGCTTCGTATCCCCGGCGTTGCTGATCACAACGCTCTTGGAAAGTCGCCCGTTTTCAGCTCGGAAGCGGAACTTGTCCACCACCTCGCCCGGAAGGAAGTTCGAATCACCCGGAGCGGAAATCTTCACCTTTCGGAGCATCTGATTGATAATAATCTCCAGATGCTTATCGTTAATCCCCACGTTCTGACTGCGATAGACCGCCTGCACCTCTCGGAGCAAGTAGTTCTGAAGCACTTCCTCGCCCCTGATGCGAAGCATGTCGTGTGGAATCATCGGCCCCTCGATGAGCGGATCACCCGCCTCGACGGTATCCCCGGCATGCACCAAGAGGTGCTTATCCTGCGGAACGTGATGCTCTTTTTCCATCCCGCTCTCGCTGCGGATGACGAAGGTCATCTTGCCACGACGCTTATCAGGACGAATCTCGACGGAACCGGAAATCTCCGCCATGACCGACGGCTCCTTTGGACGACGCGCCTCAAAGATTTCCGTCACCCGCGGAAGCCCGCCCGTGATGTCCTGCGTACCACCCATCGATCGAGGCTGACGGGCGAGCACCATTCCCGGTTTGATCTCCTGACCCTCCTCGACCTCGATGCGTGCCTTGGCCGGCAGATAGTGGTAGTCCAGCACGTTGCCCGCTTTGTCCTCGATCATGATCTGCGGGTGCTTCTCGCCCTTGTGCTCGATCACGACGAAGCGTGAGCTACCGCCCTCCTGATCCAAACGCACCGTCTCGCCGTCGGCTACATCCTGGAACCGTACGAAACCGCCGACCTCGGCGAGAATCGGCGTCATGTGCGGATCCCACTCGCACAGAGCGTCACGACGTGTGACCTGCTGTCCATCCCGAACGCGTAGGATCGCGCCATACGGGATCTTTTCCCGCGCAAGCTCCCGATCCTTGTCGTCAACGATGCTGATCTCGCCGTTTCGTTTCAGCGCCACAAGATTCGTCTTACCGTCCGCCGTCTTGACTTTAACAGGGTTCAGATCGTCGAAGCGGACGGTCCCCTTCTGCGAAGCCTTAAGCACGTTTTCGGTCGCGGCCTTTTGCGCTACGCCGCCGGTGTGGAACGTCCGCATGGTCAGTTGTGTACCCGGTTCACCAATCGACTGCGCTGCGATGATTCCAACCGCCATCCCCTCCTCGACGAGCCGACCCGTCGACATGTCCACGCCGTAGCAAAGGGCGCAAACGCCCGTAGGCCTGTCGCACGTCAGCGGGCTTCGCACGCGGATCTTGTCGAGGCCGAGGTCTTCGATCTTCGTCGCGACCTCCTTGGTGATGATCTGATTCTCCCCAACGATCAGCTCGTCCGTGACGGGATTGCGAATCCCGTCGCGCGCGACCCGCCCGATGATCGCCTCGCGCAGCGCAACCTCAATTTCCTCGCCCTTGTACGTTGCGGCCTTGGTGATACCGTTGATCGTGCCGCAGTCGCGACGATTGACGATCACGTTTTGGGCCACATCGGCAAGCTTCCTGGTGAGGTAACCCGAGTCGGCCGTCTTAAGGGCGGTGTCCGCCAACCCTTTTCGCGCCCCGTGGGTCGAACTGAAATACTCGAGAACGGAGAGCCCCTCACGGAAATTCGCCTTGATCGGCGCCTCGATGATCTCGCCGGAAGGCTTCGCCATAAGCGCCCGCATGCCGGCGAGCTGGCGGATCTGATCGACGCTGCCTCGTGCACCGGATTGGCTCATCATGTAAATCGGATTGAGATAGGGCTTGGCGCCCTCGTCGCCCGGCGACTTGTAGGCGCCGTTGGCGTCGCGATAGTCGTCGCGCAGCTCGGCCATCATCGCCTGCGTGACCAGCTCGCGGGCGTGAATCCAGATGTCGATCACCTGGTTGTATCGTTCCAACCGAGTGAGTGTGCCCTCTTCGAAAGACTGCTGAATGCGATCGACCGACTTCTGCGCCGCGTCGATGATCTTCTGCTTGGTACGCGGGATGCGCATGTCCGTCATGCCGATCGAAAGTCCTGCCAGCGTGCTGTGCTTGAACCCGACGTCCTTGATGGCGTCAAGGAGATCGATCGTGGCCGAGCGACCCAGCAACTCGTGACAGTCTGCGACGACGCGAACCAGACCCTTCTGAGACAACGGATAGTTGTAATACGGCATGCCCGGCGGAAGAATATCGTCGAAGATCAGCCGTCCGACGGTCGTCAACACGCGACGATGACGCGGGACCGGATCGAAACCGGTCTTCTCGCTGCTCGCCATTCGTTCTCGGTCAATACGAACGACGATTTTCTGATGAATGCCGATGCACTTGTGGTCGTAAGCCGTCATCGCCTCGAACACATCCGCGAACTTGGGCGCGTCGTCCTCTTCGACCTTGGGACTGACGTGATCGGTCGTCAGGTAGTACACCCCCATCACGATATCCTGTGTGGGCGACATGATGGGACTGCCGTTTGCCGGGCTGAAAATGTTGTTCGTCGACAACATCAACACGTGAGCCTCCGCCTGTGCCTCGATCGATAGCGGCAGGTGAACCGCCATCTGGTCACCGTCGAAGTCCGCGTTGAAACCGCGGCAGACGAGTGGGTGAATCTTGATCGCATTCCCTTCCACCAGAATGGGCTCGAACGCCTGGATGCCCATGCGGTGAAGCGTGGGCGCGCGGTTCAGAAGAACCGGGTGCTGATAGATCACTTCCTCGAGGATGTCCCAGATCGCCTGGTCACGCCGTTCAAGCATTTTCTTCGCCGATTTGATGGTGTCGGCCAATCCCCGGTCCTTGAGCTTGCGAATGATGAACGGTTGATACAGCTCCAACGCGATCTTCTTGGGCAACCCGCACTGGTGAAGTTTCAGCTCCGGTCCGACGACGATCACCGATCGCGCGGAATAATCGACGCGCTTACCGAGCAAGTTCTCACGGAAGCGACCCTGCTTGCCCTTGATCATGTCCGTCATGGACTTCAGCGGGCGGTTGCTGGAACCGAGCACGGGACGCCTGCACCGACCGTTGTCAAAGAGGGCATCGACCGCCTGCTGGAGCATCCGCTTCTCATTTTGAATGATGACTTCCGGCGCGTTCAGATCGACGAGCTTCTTAAGGCGGCTGTTTCGGTTGATGATCCGACGATAAAGGTCGTTCAAATCGCTGGTGGCGAAGTTGCCACTGTCCAACAGAACGAGCGGCCTCAGATCCGGCGGGATCACCGGAATCACGTCGAGCACCATCCACGACGTCTCGTTCGGCGAGGTGCGCAACGCCTCAACGATCCTCAGGCGTTTGGAAAGGTCTTTCTCTCGCTGCTTGCTTCCGGTCGTCGCAAGCTCTGCGCGGAGATCCATCGATAGTGCCCGAAGGTCGAGGCGGGCGAGAAGCTCCTTAATCGCTTCGGCGCCCATCAAGGCGGTGAAACCCTTGCCGTAGGTTTCGCGGGCCGCGCGACATTCTTCCTCCGTGAGAAGTTGACGCGGCTTCAGCGGCGTGTCACCCGGATCAACGACGATGTAATCCTGAAAATAAACGACCTTCTCCAGGCTTGCCGTCTTGATGTCCAACAGCGCACCCAACCGAGAGGGCATCGCCTTGAAGAACCATATGTGCACGACCGGCGCTGCCAGGTTGATGTGACCCATCCGCTTGCGACGAACACGCGAATGCGTCACCTTAACGCCGCAGCGATCGCAGATAATCCCCTTGTGCTTCGTACCCTTGAATTTGCCACACGCGCACTCCCAGTCGCGCTCCGGCCCGAAAATGCGCTCGCAAAACAGGCCGTCCTTCTCCGGACGGTACGTACGGTAATTGATCGTCTCGGGCTTTTTGACTTCGCCGAAGGACCAACTACGAATGTCGTTGGGGGATGCCAACGAAATGTGCACCCGGCCGTAGTCGTTAACACGATCGTAAATGTTATCCAGCATGAGTGGCAAATCCCTTTTTGGAATCCAACGCGCCCCGAACCGACTCGGGGATAAAAGCCATCAACACCATCCAACCAGGTATCACGAAGAGGTTACCGAACCCGCCCGTGAAGAACTCGCGGCCGCTGACACCGCCGGAGCATCCGAACAAAGCTCCATCACCTCCACGCCACGGATCTTCTTAAAACCCAAATCCTCGCAAAAATCCACTTCCGTTCCGTACGCGATCGCATCGATTCGCTCGACGCCATACTCCCGCAAGGCGTCGATCACACGAACGGCCATCTCTCGAGCGATACCCTGCGTATCGTGCTCAATTCGGCCATCTTTCTTCGTGACACACCCGGGGCCTTGCAACGCCGGATCCAACTTACACTCCGCCAGACGACCCCAAAGACCATCGGTAACACCCCGCGCGAACCCAACCATCTCTCCACCGCGACGCGCCGTAACCACACAAAACGTGTTTTGAAGCATTTTCTGAATCTTCTCGCGCGACTGCGTCGTCTCGTAATGTTGGCGAACGTAAAACGCCGCCAGTTCATCCGAAGACGGCTTCTGCTTCACCGTGAACTCGATGTCCGTGATCATCTCGGCTGCTCCCACCTTCAACTGAACGTCCCACGACGACCTGTAACCTCGTACGAATACCGCCGCCATCTGGGCATCCCAACCGTAGCGGCTAACCGATCCTTCGCTTCTCCAGGTGGATGTTTAGACACAGACCCCGAATCTCATTACACAGCACGTCGAACGAAACCGGCGTACCCGCCTCGAGCGTATTTCGCCCCTTAACCATCGTCTCGTAGATCTTCGTTCGCCCCTCGACGTCGTCACTCTTAACCGTCAAAAGCTCCTGCAAAGTGTAGGCCGCACCGTAGGCTTCCAAACCCCACACCTCCATCTCTCCGAAACGTTGACCACCCGTTCGCGCCTTACCGCCGAGCGGCTGTTGCGTGATCAAGCTGTACGGTCCGGTCGCACGCGCGTGAATCTTGTCATCAACCAAGTGGTGCAGTTTCAACATGTAGATGTAACCGGCGGTGACGGGCTGATCGAAGTATTCACCCGTACGCCCGTCACGAAGCATCGTCTTGCCGCCCGGAAGAAGGCGTGCGAACGTCATCCCGCTAAACCCGGCGCCGGCGACGGAGGCCCCCTCCGACTCGCGCGCCGCCGCGACCTCATTCGCTTCGGCCAGCGCATCGTGAATCTCCTGCTCTGACGCGCCGTCAAAGACCGGCGTGATCGCCTGGAAGCCGAGCACTTTCGCCGCCCAGCCGAGATGCGTCTCCAAGACTTGCCCCACGTTCATACGCGATGGTACGCCAAGCGGATTGAGCATGATGTCGATCGGTGTACCGTCGTCGAGGAACGGCATGTCGGCCTCAGGAACGATCTTGGCGATGACACCCTTGTTGCCGTGACGCCCGGCCATCTTGTCGCCCACGGAAATCTGCCGCTTCGTCGCAACGTAAACCTTGACCATCTCCAGAACGCCCGAAGGGAGCTCGTCACCGCGCTTCATCTGAGCGGCTTTGCGATCCCGCTCTTCCTGAATCTCCTCGATGCGAGGCCAGAACCGATCCGTGATCTTCAACGCGCGGTCACGCTCCGCCGATGGCTTCACCCACTTTAAGTCCCGCGCTCGCACGTGTCCGGTGAAGATCTCGATCTGCTCAAGAATGACCTCGTCGAGGTTGCTGTGACCCACCTTTTGACGCGTGTTGGGGTCGATCATCGGCGTCCCCATCAACGCCTCAATCTCGCCACAAACCTGCTTAA